>JBHBVA010000195.1:0-2996 GCA_041793355.1 Bacteroidota bacterium
ACGAGAGTTCTCGTCCTTAAACAGGGCGGTAACAAGCACATCGCCATCTACTTGCGAAGCGGGGAGAATCAATTGATTGGAAGAAAAGTGCGTAAGCGTATCCACTTGCCACTGGCGGTTGCCACGAACGTATTGAGTACCATTGAGGTTATGACCATGCTTGATGTAAACGCTGTCTACCACGTAGCCCTGCACCACAGGCACCAAGCGGAGCGATTGTTCTGTGCGTGGCGTGATGGTGGGGGCAGGAGCTCCTGCATTGTTGGCTCCATAAATATTGCCGTGCAATGAGTTTAGCTCCAAGCGATGCGATGTACCACATACGTTGAGCAGAAAATCCACTACCCTTCCGCCATTGGTAGCTGTGGTAGCCTGCCCGGTGGCAAAAAGATTGTTTTCATCAAACTTAAAGCGAGCCCGATACACACCGTTGGGCAACATTGCAGGCAACGTAAACGGAGGGAATGTCCAGTTTGTAGCGTTGGCTTCAACGCTTTGTCCCGCACTGTTTTTTCCGTTGAGGTGCGTATAAGACACCAATTCGCTGTAAGGACTCACAGCTCCCGACGATTGCAATTCAGACGAGAAAATACCATCTTGGTTGTAATCAATATAAAGATAGCCGTGCAAACCTGCGGTAGTCATTGTTCCGGCGGCTATGGGAGTGATAGCCTGCCCTGCTTTTACCATCGGCATATCTTGTTCGTTGAAAATGTATGCCTTGTCAGCTAAAGTAATTTGCTGATTATTAGCTGATACCGACAAGCCTAAAGCCGTAATGGCTCGGTTTGCGGTCTGCAAGGTTGCATTTTTGTCGAAAGCTACGGCATAATCCTCACCTCCTGACACATTGCTATCCTGCACAAAAGAAGCCGTGATTTGCACCTCGCCATCAATAAAAGCGGACGGAATAGTAACCTTGCCCGACTCCTTAAACATAAAGGCCGGAATTACATCTGTGCGGTACTGCGGTGTGCCATACACCAAGCTGTCGCCCGACAAGTTATGTCCGTGCCGGATGGTAATAAGATTAGGCACATAGCCCTCGGCAGGGCGTAATTGTAGCTCCAAATCCTGCCCGAAAGGCACATCTGTATTGTTCAGCTCCGTTCCGTCGGCACGAAGCACGCTACCGTTTGCCGTGTTGGTTACTGTTACTCGGCTTTCGTTGCCATGCACGTTCAATATCACGTCCACAATAGTACCACCGTTTCGGGTGATGTTGTTTTGCTCGGTAGCATTTCCCGCTGCATCTGCATTGTCCCAGTCCACTTTGTAACGCATACGATACATTCCGTGAGGAGTTCCTACAGGTAAAACGAATGCAGGAGGATTTACACCCGGATTTTGCCCTTTGGAGGCACCGGCACTGTTTTTCCCATTGTAGTAGCTATATGCTTTCAAGTCGCTGTCTGTGTTAGGTACACCCTGACTGTTCAGCGAAGTAGTAAAGGTTCCGTCTTTGCCCAAATCCACATACACGTAGCCGTGCATCCAGTCGGTGGAGAAGGCAAAAGTGGGTGTCAAAGTTTCTCCCGGTTTAGCAGTCAGATAGCTTGTGTCCAAGTATTTATACACTCGCATCCGTAAATTTTCGGGGATGGATACTGTTGCGGAGCTTCCGCTGTTTCCACGTAGTGTGATGGATTGCAACTTGCGTTGGGTGAAAGTATGCACAGCATCTGTTGCCACACTCACAGGGTAATTGCCGACATTCTGTGCTTCCACAGCCAAACTCGTCAGCAAACACATTGCAGTAAGTAGTTTTTTGCTCATACTCTTTTTTTGTTTAATATGGGTTGATTTTATGTACGTTTTCGCTTGCTCTTGCCAACAGACTTAGAGCAAGTTTTTTGAATACTTCGGACACAAAGGTAATATTATTATTTATTTCACAATATTTTTTTACCATTTTTTATGGGATAATATTGTTTGTGGAGATATGTTGTTTATAGTTACAGGTTAAATTGTACTCGAAAATATATGCTTGAAAAATAGCAAAATGCCGAAACTCGGAGAATGATTCCGAATTTCGGCATTTAAGCTCTATATAAGAATGGTAAATGGTTCTAAATCAGTTCTGTACTGCGTTTTACGAAACGTGCCAACGCTTCACCTTTCAGCATACCGTTTGCCAGCAAAGCCAAGTCGATAAGCTGACGCACAATGGGTTGTGCTGCCGCTATGCTTGCCACTTCCTCTTTGGGTGTGTTTTTTACCGCATCCAACACACGTTTCACAAGGTTGTGGTCGGCATTCACCGTTAGGTTGAATGTTTGTGGCATCTCGCCGTATAAAGCAAAGCCCGTTTGCATAGCCGACATTTCACGCATACGACGCATAAATTCGTTTTGCGTAACTTGCAGAGGATGAGTGTCTTGCCCCAAAGCCTTTATCGTTACGGTAAATTCGGTTTTGTCCATTGTTGGCAGTTGCGATTTGAAAGCCTCTTCCAGCACCTCTTTTTCGTTGTCGCTGAGTGTTAAAGACGCTTCTTCCTCCTTCACTATCAGGTTGTTAACGGTGTTGCTATCTACACGCACAAAACGACTCTTTTCTAATTTTTGCTCCAAAAGTCCGGCTAAATGCCCGTCTAACTGTCCGTCAAACAGCAATACATCGTACCCCTTGTTTGTTGCCTCCTGTATGTAGGTGTATTGCTCGTCTAAGTTGCTTGCGTACAGATAGATGAGGTTGCCATCTTTGTCTGTTTGGTTGCCTTCGATAAGCGTTTTGTAATCGGCTTGGGTGAAAAATTTGCCTTCACTGTTTTTCAGCAAGTTAAACTTGGTGGCACGCTCGTAAAATTTTTCGTCCGTAAGCATTCCGTATTCCACAAACAACTTCAAGCTATCCCATTTTTCCTCAAATTGAGGGCGGTCGGTGCGGAATATCTCGTCTAAGCGGTCGGCTACGTTTTTGGTGATGTGCGATGATATTTTCTTCACGTTTTGGTCGCTTTGGAGGTACGAACGCGACACGTTTAGCGGAATGTC
>JBHBVA010000196.1:0-6122 GCA_041793355.1 Bacteroidota bacterium
CTCACACTTTTACGCCTGCTTACACGGATGACAATTTTGCTGATTTTCTGCAATATAGCAGCCATATCACTTTCAACTCTTTGTCGCAGTTTCAACGCTTTTATCCACGTGTGGTGGCAGATGGCAACCGTGTGTCGTGCGGCTTGCGGGTGAACCCCGAATTTTCGGTGGTAGAAACCGATATTTACAACCCCACTGCTCCGGGCTCACGCTTTGGGGTAACGGCTGCCGAACTGAGTCGCAAGGGCTTACCGACAGGATTGGAAGGCTTGCATTGCCACAACTTATGCGAATCCTCGTCGTATGATTTGGAACAAACCCTCGAAGTGATGGACAAGAAGTTTGGACGTTATTTCTCCCAAATCAAATGGTTGAATATGGGTGGCGGGCATCTGATGACACGTGAGGGCTACGATGTAAACCACCTTATTCGCACGCTTAACGGTTTTCAAACATTGCATCCCAATCTGCAACTGATATTGGAACCCGGAAGTGCATTTGCCTGGAATACAGGAGTTTTAGTATCGTCGGTAGTGGATATTGTGGACAATCACGGTATAAAAACAGCCATTTTGGACGTATCCTTTACCTGCCATATGCCCGATTGTTTGGAAATGCCTTACAAACCACGCATTCGCGGAGCTTACCACGAACCCGTAGAGGGTTTGCCCACCTATCGGATGGGAGGATGCAGTTGCCTGAGTGGCGATTTTATTGGCGATTGGTCGTTCGACCAACCTTTGCAAGTGGGCGACAAGATAATTTTTGAGGATATGATTCACTATACCATCGTAAAAACAAATATGTTCAACGGAGTGCATCATCCCGATATTGCTCTGTGGACTGTTGATAATGAGTTGGTTACTTATAAAAGTTTCGACTACAACGATTATAAAAACCGAATGAGCTAACAGTGTAACTTGTTTTTTAGTTACCTTTGTTCGCTGAGTAGGAAAGGATTTTTCGTAAAAAAAGGGAGAATTATGGCAAAAATGAAAACGTGGGGCAAAGTGGCCTTAGGCGTAGCTCTGATGTCGGCAGCCGTGTTTGTGGCACGTCGTTTCAAGGCTTTGGATGTGGAAGTGGAGGTAGATGACGATGAAGTAGCAGACAGTGCCGAAAAAGAAGCTAAGCTACAGGAAGAAATCAATAAACAAAACAAATAAAAAAAGAGAGATGAAAAAAGTAATTGCAACCAACAATGCCCCTGCGGCTATTGGACCTTACAGTCAGGCAATTGAGGCAAACGGAATGGTATTCTTATCAGGGCAATTGCCTATTGACCCTGCCACAGGCGAGTTTCCCACCGGCGGAGTGAAAGAACAAACACAACAATCGTTCAACAACATCAAAGCTATTTTGGCAGAAGCCGGGCTTATGATGGCTAACGTGGTAAAAACCACAGTTCTGTTGGCCGATATAAAAGATTTTGCAGCGATGAACGAGGTGTATGCACAACAGTTCGACGGTGATTTTCCGGCTCGCTCGGCATACGCCGTGTGCGACTTGCCCAAAGGTGCTTTGGTAGAGATTGAGGTGATTGCCGCAAGATAAAACGCTGCTGTTGCCTGTGAAAAAAATCCTCTCTCTATCTAATTGTAAATGAAATAGATAGTGAGAGGATTGATTATGTAGATAGTTTGTGACTTTTTTTAGATTGGTAAGGTATGGAGGTGTTGTACGAGGACAATCACATCGTGATTGTAAACAAAGCATCGGGAGAAATAGTGCAAGGTGACAAAACCGGCGACGAGCCACTTTCCGAAATTGTAAAGCGTTGGTTAAAAGAAAAATACAATAAACCCGGCAATGTGTTTTGTGGTGTTACTCACCGTTTAGACCGCCCCGTAACGGGCGTTGTGGTATTTGCCAAAACAAGTAAGGCTTTGGCACGCCTCAACGAGATGTTTCAACAAAAAGAAGTGCAGAAAACATATTGGGCAATCGTGAAAAATCGTCCTGCCCAACCTGTCGGCGAACTCCGCCACTATCTGGTACGCAACGAAAAGCAAAACAAATCGTACGCTTACGACCACGAAAAAGCCGACAGCAAGCTGGCTCTGCTCCGCTACAAATTATTGGCTCATTCCGACCGATATAGCTTATTGGAAATAGACTTGCAAACCGGACGGCATCACCAAATACGTACACAACTTGCCAAAATGGGGTGCGTAATCAAAGGCGATTTAAAATATGGAGCCGACCGTTCCAATCCCGACGGAAGCATCTCGCTACACGCACGTCGCATCAGCTTTCTGCATCCCGTCTCCAAGCAACTGATAGAGGTAGTAGCTCCTGTTCCCAACGATAAGTTGTGGCAATTTTTTGAAGCTACGCAACAGTAAAAAACATTTTCTTCAGTTTGCTAAAAGCCTTTTTTTACCATATTACCCTTTCGGTATTTGCTATATTTTCCCCTATCGTAAGTCTATAATATCTGCTTTGGGGTATGCTTTTTTGTCGAAAACGAATGTTTTGTCGGCAAAAGATTGTTTCGGACGGTAGTTTGTCAGTTTAATGGCGGTAACATTTCCGTCTTTGCCATAAATGGTTATGGAAGCCACTTGTGCTGTTGCAGCATCTACATTCACCTCGTAACGAGATACTTGGCTGTTTTTTTGTTGTGGGGTCATTTCTACGCAGTGCAAAGTTTGGGAACCCTGCTTTTTGTTGCCTTTGCCTTTCAGGCGAAAACCTGCTTTGTAGGAGTTCAGAAGTGAAACCGGGCTGATAGCCGCCAACTCTTCTCCGTCGGGCGACGATACGTTTACTTCGTTTTGCTCTTTTATGTAGGTCCATTGCGTTTTACCATCGAACCACGTTGTGCCTGCATCGGTTACGATGCGGAATTTATTACCTTGTACTTGTGCCTCGCCCTTTTGCGAAAAGTTGGCGGCCTTTGTTTTGGTATTTGTATTAGTGAGTAAAAAGCTAAAACTCACTCCGCCTGCTTTGCCGAATGCGGTGGCTGCTTTGTCCAAAATTTCCTGTGGTTTTTGTGCTTGTAAGCTTATTGCATACAAGGCAAAAGCAAATAATGCTACGATTGTTCTTCTCATAATTGTACTGTTTTTTCGTTGTGATGTTAGCTCCTCGTTCAGACTTTTCGCCGGAGCGGAGGTTTAAATCATTTTATCTTGCTGAAACGGTTGCCTTGATTCTATTTTGCGTTACTCAATAGTTGTTCCAATTGATATTCGTCCATTATCAGCACCTCGCGAGGTTTGCTACCTTGTCCGGCTCCTACGATGCCCGCCCGTTCCATTTGGTCCATCAGGCGACCGGCCCGATTATATCCGATAGAAAATTTTCGTTGAATGAGCGACGTAGAACCTTGCTGATGCATCACTATCAATCGGGCTGCCTCTTCAAACAAGGGGTCTTTGTCGCCCCAATCCATTTCGCCTGCCTTGCTGTCGCCGGTTTCGCCCACAAATTCAGGTAGTTCAAAAGCGGTAGCATATCCCCTTTGGTTGCCGATGTATTGCGTGATGTCTTCCACTTCGGGTGTATCCACGAAAGCACATTGCACCCGAACGAGGTCGCTCCCTTGCGAGAAGAGCAGGTCGCCTCGCCCTATCAGTTGTTCGGCTCCGTTCATATCCAATATGGTGCGTGAGTCGGTGCTGGATGTTACGCGAAAAGCTACCCTACCGGGAAAGTTTGCCTTGATAGTACCGGTGATAATATTGGTGGTAGGACGCTGTGTGGCAATCACCATGTGTATTCCCACCGCACGAGCCTTTTGTGCGATGCGGGCGATGGGCATTTCCACCTCTTTGCCCACTTGCATTATGAGGTCGGCAAACTCGTCTATAATTACCACGATGTAAGGCAGATAGCGATGCCCCTTTTGCGGATTAAGACGGCGTTTTTTGAATTTTTCGTTGTACTCTTTGATAGCACGAACGTTGGCATTCATCAATAGTTCGTAGCGGTCGTCCATCTCTTTGGTGAGCGAACTGAGTGTCTGTATCACTTTGGTAACATCGGTGATTATGGCTTTGTCGGCATCGGGCAGTTTGGCCAAATAGTGCTTTTCGATGGTTGCGTAAATACTGAACTCTACCATTTTGGGGTCGATAAGTACCATTTTCATTTCCGCAGGATGCTTTTTGTAAAGCAGCGATGTGATGATGGCGTTGAGCCCCACCGACTTACCTTGCCCTGTGGCCCCCGCTACCAGCAAGTGTGGCATTTTACAGAGGTCGAACATAAATACCTCATTCGTGATGGTTTTTCCCAACGCTACGGGCAGGTCAAACTTAGTTTCTTGAAAGGCTTTGGAGCCGATAACAGATTGCATCGAAACAATTTGCGAGCTTTTGTTGGGAACTTCAATTCCTACCGTGCCTTTACCCGGCATAGGTGCGATGATGCGAATGCCTAATGCCGAAAGGCTTAGTGCAATGTCGTCTGCCAACCCTCTGATTTTGGAAATGCGTACTCCGGCGGCAGGCACAATTTCGTATAGTGTGATGGTGGGACCTATGGTGGCTTTTATAGATGTGATTTCGATGCCGTAATTTCGCAAGGTGGTGATAATTTTTTCCTTGTTTTCGCGCTGCTCCTCCATGTCCACAGCTTTTCCTCCCGTGTCGTACATTTTCAGCAAATCCAGCGATGGAGTTTGAAACGACGACAGTTCCAATGTAGGGTCATAATCCTCCATTTCCTCGCCCAGATAAGTGTCGGTATCTTCTGCATCGCTTTCTGTTATAACGGTGTTGGACACGCTTTCCTGTTGCAAATCAGTAGAGATATGTTCGTCTTGGGCTACTACTATTTCAAAATCATCGTCCATCAATGTGGTTGGTAGCGGAGTGGCGGTTCGGTAAACCATAGGCTCGTCTTCGGGCGACTGATGTGCTGCGTTTGGTAATAATTCTTCGTCATTATCAACGGTAAAGGTTGAAGTAACAGCCGTTGCACCAGGACCTGATTCTTCGGCAGGGCTTTCATCCTCGTCAGAGGTAAACAATTTTTTGAAAAACAATTTTATTCTTTGTCCCCACGATGGTGTTTTCTCTGTTGCCACCGGCTCGATGTTTTCTTCTATTAGTTCTTCCTCCTCTTCGTGTGTTTCGGCTTCCGTTTTCTCTTTCGGGGCAAAAATGTTCTGAATACTTTCTACCGATATTAATTTTGTTAGTATGCTGAATATCAGAAAAGTGAAAGCAATAACCATTACCAAGCCGGGTATTCCCAGCACGCTCGACAGCCAGTTGTGGAGGAATTGCCCGTGGCTGCCGCCCCAAACGATATGACTATCTGACGGGATGCACCACGAAACAAAAGCTGCCACTACCGAACCCCACGCTAACCAGCATACGGATAGAATGAAACTTCGGATGAGCGAGCTATCTTTTAAGTGCATCAATTTTAGTCCGCACAATGCCACAAAGTAAGGGATGGCAAATGATGCCACACCATACCACTTATTTATCAGGGTATGAGACAGGTATGCACCGCCAATGCCCATCCAGTTGCCAATTGGGTTTTTGAAGGTGATTAACTCTTTGAACGACTTGTTCAGCACCTTGCTTTGGTCGGCATCGCCCGAAAAGAAAAACGAAATCATTGCCAATACCGAAAAAACCGACACACACAAAAGAAACGCTCCTATTAAAAATTGGGAACGTTCGTTTTGAAAGTTCTTTTTCAGTGCTTCTATCTTTGCTAAATAATCTTTCTTTTTTGTCTTTTTCTTTGCCATATTTCAGTAGTTTTGCCACAAGGCACAAAATGTTCTCCGCAACGAGTTTGCAAAGTTAGTGATTTATCAGTTACCTTTGTAGCTCCAATTTTTGTATTTTCGTTATCAATGAAAAAAGACATCCTTCTGCCTGCCGAATGGCACAGGCAAAGTGCCATTCAGCTGACTTGGCCACACGAAAATAGCGACTGGGAGTATATGCTCGCTGAGGTTACCACCTGCTTTGTGTTGCTGGCACGTGCTATTGTTTCGCGGCAAAATTTGATAGTGGTATGTGCTGATGCAGAGCAAGTTGCTTCACTTATTGGAGAGGTAAGCTCGCCTTATACACTCACGCTGATAGAGGCTCCCAGCAACGACACTTGGGCTCGCGACCACGCAGGCATATCGGTGTTTGTGAATGGAG
>JBHBVA010000197.1:0-9337 GCA_041793355.1 Bacteroidota bacterium
ATTTGCACATACGCGAGGCTTCAAAGGCACTATTAACAGTTCGCAAAAAATTTCTTGTAACAATAACAGCCTCAGAAATATGATAACCCGGCGGGTATATTCTTACTGGGCATACAAGGGGCTGAAAAAGAAGCTCCGCACCGACGAAGAATATACTCCCATAACATTGGCTATGCAGATGCTGGATGAGTTGAGCAAAGTGCCACACGAAGTGTACGAACAGTTAGACGAAGCTCAACAGGATACTTTCCGGGTAGATTTAAATGAGTATTACAAGGATGCTTGTGATGGGAAAGTGGGCGAAAAAGTAGTGCACCCCGTTATCCGAAAACGATACGACGACAAGTTCGGATACTTTGCTGTTCGATTTTTGGACGAATATGTGGGAGAAAAACAATTGGGATTTAAATCTTTGCGTTTTCAAGTATATTTGGGCGATTACATTCATCATAGTCAAGGCAAAGAAGTAGGCACACGTATTTCTCAACGGTGTGTAAAAGAAAAAATTACGGTGTTTGGTCGCTTGTCGGAGTTGTGTCAGAAGAAAGCCGTTTTGGTTGAAAAATTAGAAGAACTGCGAGCCGAAAATCAGCAGTCTTACTGGCAAATATTCCCTAATCCCTCGTATAATTTCCCCACCGAAGTAGATGTTAAGCACAACAAAGTAGTGCCTGCAGGCAAAATAGGTATTTGGGTTCAGTTAGATGATAAGTATCGGAGCATTCTGCAAAATGCTCGTGCCTCGCAGCACTCTTCACGTCAAAACCGAACGTCTAAAGATGAAATTATCCGGCAGGTGTTGGGCGATGGCTTTCATAGCGGGCAGCCCATTGCTTACTTGAGTTTGCAGGATATGTACGCTATTGTGTACACATTGTTAAATGAAAAAGAGGGTTTGAACTTGATTGAAGGGCAAATAATCCGACAGATAAAAAAACAAATAGATGAGCTGGTAAAAGATAAAGATTGTAGCAACAGTAGCAATGAAGTAATTAAATATGAGAAAATAAAACAAGAACTACAAAACGAGTTGAAGCGTTCCGAAGAATACATATCACAACTGGAGAGGCTTAAATCTGAAAGGGAAGAAAGTGCAACGTATTGCGAGCAAATATTGTCGCCGGCCGAAAGGGGAAGAGTAGCCACATTGTTGGCCAACGATTTGAAGAAGCTAATGCTCAAAACCGCTCGTTGCAACTGGAAGAGTGTGCAACACAACGAACTGCAGAAAGGGTTGGCTTATTACAGTAGTGAGAATCGTAAATACCTACAAGAGCTGTTGAAAGTAAGTGGAGAACCACGCTTCTCGCGAAAACAATGTTGGAAGGCCAATACTCTGTATGGCTTTGCCATACAATACCTGCAAGCACGGAAAGCGTGGCTACAACAATTGTTGAACGAGTATAACCCCTCCCCCGAATTTGCAGATAAATGTTTCGACTTTTTGAACCGAAGAAACTTTGTGGTCAAAAACAAGGTAGCCCGTATGCAGCAGGCACTGGCCCATCCCATTGCTCTGAAAACCGGTTTTCTGGGGAATGCCTCCAAAATGACAGACGAAAAGTGGTACAGGGCATATACGGATAAAACAATTAAATTTCAGGACTTTTACAACCAAAATCTTGTTGCTCAAATAAGTGAAAAGATACACGAAAAATCAGAAAAATCACGTTTTATCCGTCGGATACATAGGCTGAAACGGCAGGACTATTCTATGCTGCAGATGGCATTGCATATTTTGATAAAAGAATTGTCCGTGCTAAACTGTACTAACAACGTAACTTTTACGTTGAACGATTTGTATCCCCAAATGGGGGATGCCACACCAACAGCCGTGTGGAGCAGGCTCTACAACTTATCGTTGGGCAAACAAATTGTGGCTAATAGCGTAAAACTAAAAGATATTGGAAACTACCTCGCATTTGTGAAAGATGTGCGAGTCGAGGCTATTTTGTCTTACAACGAAGAATTGAAGTGGGAGGTACGCAGAAGTGAGGCATTCAGGTACGACTACGAAACTTTGGAAGGGCAAATAGATGCCTACAACAATTACCGACGACATGTTTTGAACACGGTGCACCTGATAGAAAGTATTGTGGCCCGGTATTGCTCTACTGAAAAGGATTTGCAAAACAAAGAAAACTTCAGACAAGACATTCAGATGTGGCTAAAGTACAGACATGGCAGAGAAATTCTTTTGAAATATAGAGATAAATATAAAGATGGACATACAATGACAGAGGAAGAGTATGCCAATTTGGAGCAGCAGTGTAGCCACGACGAACAAAATGGTTTTGTAGTGGTAACTATTAGAAACTGCTTTGCACACAACGAGTTGCCATCACAAAGATTTTTTAAATATTGCTGTAAGAAGTTTCCCGAAAAGTATGGCGACAACAGTAATAATATGGTATATAGCAAATTCTTTTTTGAGGTTTTGGAACAAGCTGCCCAAAAAATGGATTTTTTTACACATCTGGTGGAAGATAAATAAAAAAGTGTGATGTTGATGAAAATAAAGTTTGTATTTTTGCGACGGATTCAGATGATTGATAGGTAAAATATACCCTTTCCGAAGTGAGAGTTGTAAGTGTCCTCATTTTGGAGGGTAAAAACAACGAGTTGCAAAGCAAAGCCGAGAACCGACAGGTTGTAAGTGCCCTCATTTTGGAGGGTAAAAACAACAGGAAAAAGCACGCAAGGACACAAACCCAGGTTGTAAGTGCCCTCATTTTGGAGGGTAAAAACAACTAAAATTGATTAGGCAGAAATACGATTGTCGTATTTCTGCTTTTTTGTGGACAGGGGGGACGTAAATTCGCTTGGTTAGTCGCTTACAAAAAAAGTAGAACAGAGTAGGGAAGGTTCTAAGGTGCTTGTCTGTCATTGAGGGGCAGAACAAAATAGGCACTGCGACATACAAGTGTAAAATGCTAATATGTCGGCATTTGCAAAATGGCATGATAACAGGTGGGTGGTAAAATACTGGTAAATTACCGGTAGAAATAGTGGCATAAGACTCTGTAAAGGGGGTAAGCGTAGGAAAATAGATGGTACGCTTACCCCCTTGATTTGTGTACGGGAAATGATAACAACCTGTTATCATCAAAATAGGCACAAACACTGAAAGAGCTTGCAGGCAAAAAATGTCTATTTTGTTTTGCCGATTTTTGACGTAAAGGGTTGATGTAATTCTGCTTGTAGTGTGACGGTATCAAAATATCCGACTTGGTATTGGGCAGGGTGTGATAGGGAGGTGAAGAGGTCGCACAGATGGGCTTCAAATTCGTATGTTTGGGTGTGGTAATGTATAATTTCAGCGTCAATGGGTGTTTCGGATATGAAGCGAAGGGGGGTAGTATTGCCCAGTGTTGCACCTTCGAATATGTGTTGTAGGATGCCGAGGGTGTGGAAGCGTTTTTCGCCCCACTGAGTGCTGAAATGTTCGCTTGCCATTGTATCGGTGAGGATGTGCAGGGTGATGGTGATGATGCGTGGTTTATTTTTGCCTTGCCCTGTCATTTGGTAATCGACGAATATGGCCGGCAGGCTGAAATATTCGTAGGCTTCTGCTTCGTGAGGCTGTGAACGGTAGGCCTCCACGTGCCATTGGGTGGGGAGTGATGCGGAGGTGAAGAGGTGGGCGTTTTGCTGCAAAATGTTTTGGATTGCTTGTAACTGGTGTATCATTTCTTTAATGCTTTATTGATTTGACTTGTAACAAATAGTTCTATTCGTCGAGTGAGGGTGTAGCTTTCGCCGATGAATTTTCGTGATGGTACGCGAATGTTTAACTTGCGACGGTGAGAGCTGACTGTGTGTGATTTTACGGTGTGTGCCTTAACTTTCTCGACGCGTCCTGCTCGTGTGCGAGTATGACGTTTGCGTTTGTGTTGGGACACTTGGTAAGATTTTACGGTAACGGTATTGTTGATAGCTCCTCCGTCGTTGTGCAATTTTGCATACGGGAGGTCTGTGCCGATAATTATTCTGCGGGAAGTGGCTTCAATTTTACGGATGCTTCTCTTCAGTCGTCCTGTTTTGACAAGGGGTGTTTGGCTACGTCGGGAGCTTTTGCTGCCTCTGCGATAACGTAGAGGGAGCCACTTTTTTTTGGTGGAGTCGAGCCACGCTTGTTCTTGAAATCGCTCCTTGCTGAAGTTGACGGCAATAGTTGCGATTTGCGTTGGTATTTTGGCAAATGTTCGCAAGACGGCATCTAACCGTCGTGTAAAGTCTGCTGTGTTCGGATGTTTTTCCATATTATTCCTCTTTATTAAATTAGTATGTAACTTCTGCACTTCGTACGACACGCATGAACATCTCGGTGAGCCATCTTTCGAGTTCGTATTTATCCATCGAATTGATGGAGGTGTGGGTGGGGTTGATGCCTCCTTTGATGAATGAGTCGATATTGATGGTTATGTTGCGTGCCTGACTGTCGCCTTTGATGCCCTTTGCTCCTTCGGTTAATTGGGTTCCGCCTGTTGGGGTGGATGGTGCTTCTCGGTTATTGCCTGCATCTTCTCGCAAGGTAGGGGGAGTAGGAGTTTTTTTAGGAGTGGCGGGGGCTTCTACCTTGACGGTTGGCATTGCTTTGCGAATGGCATTCAAATCGGGCATTTTGAAGCCGGCTATTTTGTTGTATGCTCCCTTGTGGTTGAATGTGAATATGTCGTACATAATATCTCCTATCTGCTCCAGGAATTGCTTGATGTACAGTAGATAGGGGCGTATGTTGTTGTACATTTCGGCAAATCCGCCCTTTAGGCCCGCCAATTTGGCTATCCAGTTGCCAATGCCGGTGATGATACCAGAGATAATGTTGTACATGAACTTAAAGATGTTGATGGTGGTTATCAACGGCTTGTAGGCGATGTTCATAGCGACGGAGATGATGTCTCCGATGCCTGAAATGAAGTCTTGAAACAGCAACGAATTGTTGTACAGGTCTTTCCAATAGTTGATGAAATCCAGCATTTTTTCGCCTGCCATTTCAACGAATGGCATAAATACTTCTCCGATTTTGATAATGGCTACTTCTGCTTTGTTGATTGCTATCTTCCAGCTGTCGAGGGGTGATGCTGCATCTTGATAAGCTTTGTTGAGTGCTCCTTGCGAGTTGGCCACGTCTTGAATGTCTTTTGCGATTCCAGGCATATCGACCGAGAGCAGAGCGAATGCTCGCGAGGCTTGTTGGTCGAGCCCCAGTTGGTCGAATTTGAGCATCTTTTGCTTGTCTGTCAGTCCCTGCATTTGGTTGTTGAGGTCTTTAAATACTTGCAATAGTGGGCGTGCCTTGCCTTTGTCGTCGAATATTTTGACCCCAATTTTTTCAAATTTCTTCACGGTGTCGGCATTACCTAAGGATGCAAATACGTTTTCGAGGGCTGTGGCAGCAGCTTCGGGTTTGAGTGTTTTGGTGAGGTTGGCATACGCCCCTGATACTTCCTCGAATGTGAAGCCTAAGTTTCTTGCTGACGGTATGATTTTGGGCAGATAGTTTGCAATGTCGCCAAATGCGGCTTTTCCACTTTTCATTGTGGCGAATAACACATCGTATATCTTGGTAGCATCCTGTATGCCTGTTGCTCCCATTATGTTTGTCATAGCGTCTGCAGCTACACTGGTTTCGCTAAATCCTGCTTTGGCTGCTCTAAGTGTGGGTTCGAGGGCGGCGAGGGATATATCAGCATCGCCGATGGCACTAATGATGTCGTTGTAGGCTTTTGGTACTTCGGATAGCGATGCGACATTTCTGCCGCCTATCTCCAGCATTTTGTCGGACAGTGCGGCAAGCTCTTGCGGTGTTTTTTCGGCCGTAACGTTTATTTCGGCCATCTGCGTCCGCCATTCGATGGCCTTTTGTGTAGCCAAAGCAATGCCTGTGGCCAATGCTGTGGTAGCTGCTGCAGCCGCAGCGTAGGGGTTGGTGAGCATTCCGATGGCTTCGCCTATGAATGGTACTTGCGAACCAATGGCTTCGAATGCTTTTAGGGTGCTTCCGCTCATTGTTTGCAGCTTGCGTTGCACTGTGCCAATGGTGTTGTCTATTTTCTGCTTAACGCGGTTGAGCCCTGTGTTCAGCTTCTCTTTGATATCTATTACCAGTTGTAATTTTGAAATTGCTGTCATTATATTTTGTGGTTTTGATTTTATTGTTTACCTTTGCCCCGTCCGGTTCTGTAACAGGAGCTGGGCTCCCAGAAGAGAAAGTAGTTGTGAATGCTCTATTTTCTCTTCTGTTTTTTGTTTTTATATAGTCTTTTTTCCGTCCCATTGAATATCGATAAGGTCGCTCTTCTGCCAGTTGAGCATCTTCCAGTCAATTTTGCTAGGGTCAATGGCGGTCGCATTCTTCTGCATGGGCAGGAAGTCGTCAAAAGATACCTGTTGGGCTTTAAGAAGTTCTTGCGAGGCAGGGTTGTGTCGGTTTTGTAGAGCGGAGCGAAGATGCTCCATACCTTGCTCTACCTTGCTCGCAACAATTTTGTACAAGCCGAAGCAAGTCGGGTCGTTGAACTGCTTCAAGAAGTTCGTCATAAAGTTCTTGAGCAGTCCGTCTTGGTTGTTGAACTTGAGGAACGAGGCTTGATGTGTTTCCTTGGCCTCGGTGGTTTTAAGTTTGCCGCTGTCATCGATCTCTGAAACGATGGAGAACGTACCCACCTCTTGGTCGCTCTTCACGGCCGTGCGGTCTTCCAAGACCAGCACGTAGTTTTCTTGGCTGTTGGTGTCCATAATGGCTATGTTTCATATGAGTATTGCTTGTCAAAATACAAATATATTGGCTTATATAAAGCAGCTTCATCTGGAAGGGACAAACAGGAATATGTAGGATTTTTAAGGAAAGGTATACGAAACTTTGGGTTGGTAAGGGTCCAATAACGGCTCAATAGTTAGGTTGATACATACCAATACAGTTCCTTTCCCTTTGTTTCTTGATTTTTCTTCTAAAAAACCTTTGGTCTGAAACCAAAAAAGGTTTAACTTTGCAATGAGAGTAAAGACCTTTATTCAAGATACTTATCTCTTGATATTTGGAAGGTGTATTTCTCTCCCCGACCAGTGATAAACTCGAGGGTGTTGTATTATGTTTTAACAGATGTAGTCTTTAAATTTGAGCATTGAGATATGGTCAAAGCAGAATTGAAGCACGGAGGAGGTAAGTACCTAAAACTCCCTCTGAATCTATTTGATGGGCTGAAGGGGGCTTTGAAGCGTTGTTCCGAAGAGGAGTCCATTGCTCAGCAGATTATGTTGTTGATTGTTTCTCGACAAGGAGAAGTAATTGGTAAGGAAAGTTATGGCTCTATTATCTGGGATTTAGAATTTCATCAAACCATTAAGTTTAAGGATTGGGAGGAGAAAGTGCAGGAGTCGCTCACTCTGGCTATTCAGAATTACGAAAACAGATTGAAAGATGTGCAAGTTCAGGTACAACTCTCTGAAGTCGATGATGAGTTAAAGCAGCAACAACCCCACTTGCGACGTCAAGCTATTATCCACGTATCTGCTGTTATTACGGCTACAGATCAACCCTTTCAATTTGAAACAACGATTTATGTCAGCCCTCTTTCACAATAACCTTTGATATAGCTATGATCCGCGATAAAAGACTTGCCAAAATCAAAGAAGAAGTATTAGACTATGCTTTAGATCTTTGGGAATTGGAAGATGAAAGACAATTAGATCCCGTAGTCAATCTTCTTTTAGATGCCTTTGCATACGAAGCTTATAAACTTCGATTGGAGACCGAAAAATCTGATAGTCAAATACTAAGTCGCTTGTCCCGCATCCTTGTTGGTGCTAAGTGGTATTTGCCGTTCCCAGCTCATGGATTGCTGACTGTCTATCCTCAAGAAGGAGAGTCTGGAGTGCAGCTTCACCCCGAGGATCATTTCTCTGCCGAATCTCCTAGGCAAGGAGACAAGGGTGAACAGTTTTTCTTCACCCCTCTAGGAACACATCCCTTAATTGATGCCCGTATTAGTTATATTCTGGGAGGAACCCAACTTCGCGTATCTCGTCGCAGACGGACAGAATATATAGACTTTCTTGATAACATACATCGTATAGAAGATTATACCCTTTGGATTGGGTTAAAGGTGAGCAGCTTACAGCTTACTCAGTTGAAAGCCTTACCACTTTGCCTTTTACCTGAAGATGGGCGTCTTGCTCCACTCCTGAGAGGTGTTTGTGTCTATGATGCGAATGGGACGAGCCTGCCTGTACACCCCTACATATTCCAAGGAGAAGGAGAAGAAGATCACTATGCAGAAGAGATTAACGGATATTACCGAGATTACTATTATCAAGTCGAAATCCCCTCAAACATATCGCTAAAAACACTTAGCGAGCTTTTCTCTTATGGCGATTTTGAACAGGACGTTGATGTTGATACTCCTTGCTGGTGGTTACGGATTGTGTTTCCTCCTCACTTTACCCAAGAGGCATTGACAAATCTGAGAGTACATATCAATACATACCCCGTTGTAAACAGACAGCTATCCGTGCGACATCATAATTTCTCAAACAGCGGACGCATTATCCCTTTGGCTTGCCACAAGAATAACCATTTTCTGAATGTGCACAGTTTGCAGGACAATACGGGTAACAATTATATCAACCGACTGAAGCAATATGAGGTGTATGCCAAGGGGGTATTCAGTTTGTACTTTGGGGACTTGGAACGTTTTGACACAGCAGATGCCCAAACACAAATCCGCAAGGTGCTTCAACTTATACGGGAAGAGGGTAATGCTTTTGCCGCCATCAATACGGAGGGTGTTTCTGCTCAATTAAAAGAGCTTTTTGAGAAGTTGGAAACAGCAGAAAAGGGAACCTATAAGTTTCGAGAGTTGGGAGAGCAAGTTAAGGCATTCCTACTTACCACCCCGCAAGAAGAGGCGACACATGCCGAATTAAAATATTGGCAGTGTCAAGGAGATCTAGCCAATGGGATTAGCCCTCAAAACACCGTAAATCAGTTTAATACAAATAAATTCCTCCCCAGCGGGATACGTTTTCAAACTACAACTTTACAAGGGACGTTGCATCAAGAGCAACACGACTTGATACAGAGTTTACGCTATGGCCTGTTAAGTAGGGAACGCATTGTAAGCAGGGAGGATGTGAAAAGTTATATCCGTCACCGTCTAGGGGAGTGTGTCCAGAGTATTGATATCGCTGATGGCGTTGCTATTTCAAAGGACCTTAGCAAAGGTATCGTTCGGACCACAGAGGTACATATTAAGACTTCGATGCAGTTTAATACTTCAGAGCAGTGTCAAGTTCATATGAGCCATCTCGCACACTTCTTAGAAGAAGAGCTTAC
>JBHBVA010000198.1:0-3148 GCA_041793355.1 Bacteroidota bacterium
CAAATTGAAGCACCCCGAAATCTTTTTCTGCCCACACTACCCACAACCACAGATAAAAGCGTATCTTTGCAGTCATTTTTTATTGATGCGGAGTTTTCTGCATAAATCAATATTAGCAACAACGCAAAATATTCATAAATGCTTTCAAAATTTTTTGAACAGGTGGGCGAGTATGTACTGATGATGATGAAAGTACTCACCTTTCCGCAACGGTGGCGTATATTTTTCAAGCAATACTTCAAAGAGGTGGAAAAACTCGGAATGGATTCCATCGCTATCGTTATCATTATTTCGTTTTTCATCGGAGCGGTTATCGTTATCCAGATTGCTCTGAATATGGAAAGTCCGCTATTGCCACGCTACACTACGGGCTTTGCCTCGCGTGAAATTCTGATTTTGGAATTTTCGTCTGCCGTAATGTCGCTCATCTTGGCCGGAAAGGTAGGTTCCAACATCGCCTCCGAAATTGGAGCGATGCGTGTATCGGAGCAAATCGACGCTTTGGAAATTATGGGTGTAAATTCTGCCAACTACCTGATTTTACCCAAAATAACAGCTCTAATGAGCTTCATCCCCATTTTGGTGGTGCTGAGTATGTTTTTAGGTATCGTGGGCGGATTTGCCGTGTGTCAGGCTACGGGCATTGTGTCGGTGGCAGATTTTGAGTACGGACTGCAATACAGCTTCAAACCCTTTTATGTATGGTATTCCATCATCAAATCGGTGGCATTTGCCTACATCATAGCTTCCGTTTCGGCATACTATGGCTACCACGTAAAAGGAGGTTCGCTGGCTGTGGGTAAAGCAAGTACCACTGCCGTGGTGATGAGTAGTATCTTGATTTTGATTTCGGACTTGGTGCTAACCAACTTGATGATGCAGTAAACACACAGCTTATGATTGAAACTAAGAATTTGGTAAAATCGTTCGAAGGCAGAGCGGTTTTGAAAAACATAAACGCTACGTTCGAGGCAGGAAAAACCAACCTTATTATCGGACGGAGCGGTTCGGGAAAAACCGTATTGCTCAAGAATCTGGTAGGGCTGTTCCAACCCGACTCCGGTTCGATTTTGTATAGCGGACGCGACATCACAACGATGAAAGCAAACGATAAAAAACTGCTCCGTCAGGAGATTGGAATGCTGTTTCAAGGGTCGGCACTGTTCGATTCGATGACTGTTTTTCAAAACGTTATGTTCCCGCTGGAGATGTTTTCGGATATGAGCTACGCCGAAATGAAAGAGCGTGCCGAATTTTGCTTGGAACGTGTGCAACTGCAAGATGCCGGCAGACGATTCCCCTCCGAAATCAGTGGGGGAATGATGAAGCGGGCAGCTATTGCTCGTGCCATCTCGATGCAACCCAAATACTTGTTTTGCGATGAACCCAACTCGGGATTAGACCCCCAAACATCCATCGTAATCGATAATTTGATACACGACATCACAGCCGAATACGGCATCACCACCGTTATCAACACACACGATATGAACTCGGTGATGAACATCGGCGACAAAATCATATTCATCTACGAAGGTCAAAAAGCGTGGGAAGGTACCAGTAACGATTTGCTCACCGCCGAAAACAAGGAGTTGAACGACTTTATATTTGCTTCCGACCTATTCAAAAAGGTGAAGAAAGCACAAGGGTTGGGACTGATGGAGTAAAGAATATTACGCATCATGAAGATTATATCTGCCAACGTAAACGGAATCCGTGCCGCTGCAAACAAAGGCTTTTACCAATGGTTGCAACAAGAACAACCCGATGTAATATGTCTGCAAGAACTAAAAGCGATGCCCGACCAAATAGATAGTGCCATGCTAAAAGCAATGGGCTACGATTGTTATTTTCACTCGGCAGAGAAAAAAGGATACAGCGGTGTAGGCATCCTCACACGCATCTGCCCCGACCAAATTGCGGTAGGGATGAACATACCTGTGTACGATAGTGAAGGACGTGTGTTGCGTGCCGACTTTGGCAACCTTACCATAGTGTGCGTGTACATCCCATCAGGGACAACAGGGGATGTACGACAAGATTTTAAGATGGAATTTCTATTTCATTTTGAAGCATTTATACAACAATTACGCAAGGAGCGTCCTAACCTGATAGTAAGTGGCGACTACAATATCTGTCACAAACCCATAGATATAAACCATCCCGAACGACACACCAAAACTTCCGGATTTTTGCCGGAAGAGCGTGCTTGGCTTGATAATTTTATAGCGTCGGGGATGATAGATTCATTTCGCGAGTTCGACTCTTCGCCACAAAAATACAGTTGGTGGAGCTATCGAGCCGGTGCCAGAGCCAAAAATCTGGGTTGGCGTATCGATTATCATTTGGTAAGCGAACCGCTTCGCCCTCACCTGCTAAAAGCAGACATACTTAGCGACCTTTATTTTTCAGACCACTGCCCCATTTTTGTGGAGATAGAGCCATAGTACGCTTCGTGTTCTACCTGTTTTCGCCCTCATATTACGAGGAATATCTCCACCTTAAACTACTCGGTGATAATCCCTTTGTATATCAAAATGATATTTTCTTTATCTCTATAGTATCCTCCCTACAGCATAATAAAGTGAAAAAAGAATTTGAATAATTTCACTATAATACTGTATTAAGACTAATAATTATTTGTTCGTATTTCGTTGTGTAAACATTGTTCTCTGTACGACTCGGGCAATACCTAAGTGGCGAGCGGAGACAAAATAACATAAAGGTTGTGATATTGCCCGATAAGCAGTATCTTTGAGAGTTGAAAAAACTCTAAACATACATAACCAAATAGAAAGAAATAACTATGAAACTGAAAATGAAGTGGTTGCTATTGTTGATGCTCACCCTTAGTTGGCAAAGCGGATACACCAAACAGCAGAACAAACAAGACAAACCGAAGCTTGTGGTGGGTATCATCATCGACCAAATGCGTTGGGACTACCTGCATCGCTATCAAAAACACTTTGGCAAAGGAGGCTTCCGCCGATTGATGAACGAGGGCTTCTCGTTCGACAATTGCTTCCTGCCCTACATTCCGTCGTACACCGCCATCGGGCATACCACCGTTTACACGGGTAGCGTACCTTCCATACACGGCATTTGCGGCAACAGCTTCATCATTCAACAAACCGGCAAGCGGATGTAC
>JBHBVA010000199.1:0-5314 GCA_041793355.1 Bacteroidota bacterium
GCACCACTCCAATCACCACAATGGCTGCGATAGATTTTGAATGCGTTTGCATTATTCTTTTTTCTTAGTAAAAAAATCTTTTCAAAAATTAGTTGTAGCATCTTTTTTGCCACGAAAGCATTAAGGCACATAGTCTGTTGATGGTAAAACCTGTGCCTTAATAGCCTTGTATTCAGTACATCTACACTTTACGTTAGTTATCTGCGTCCTTCTTTGGCCTCGATACTTAACGTAGCGTGCGGAACAGCACGGAGACGCTCTTTGGGAATGAGTTTTCCCGTTTCGCGACACACACCGTAAGTTTTATTCTCGATGCGGATAAGGGCTGCCTGCAAGTTTTGAATAAACTTCATTTGCCGCTGTGCCAAGCGTCCCGCATCCTCTCGCGAGAGCGTAGATGCTCCTTCTTCCATCACCTTGAATGTGGGCGAAGTGTCGTTCACGTCGTTTACACCACCATTCATTATCACCTCACGCCAAGAGTCGTATTCACTTTTTGCTCGCTCCAGCTTGTCGAGAATAATTTGGCGAAATTCATCTAATTCGGCATCCGAATATCTCGTCTTTTCACTCATAGCTTTTTGTTGTTTACGTTTAGGTTTATACTTTATTTATTTCCACACGAATAATGTATTCTTCCATATCTACTTCCGTACCCGACACATTATCAGATAGTTCTATATTCTCGGCCAACACTTGCGAGGCTATATAACTACCAAACTGCTCGAACGCCTCCTGCACCTGCGGAACGTTGGAAATAACGATATTTATCTTATCGGTAATATCCAATCCCGATATTTTGCGGAGGTTTTGGATGCGGTTTACAAGTTCGCGAGCCGTTCCCTCTTTGCGGAGGTCGTCGGTAACGGTGATGTCTAATGCTACCGTCAGCCTACCCTCGTTGGCAACCAACCAGCCCGGAATATCTTCGCTGATGATGTCCACATCGGTTAGTTCCACCACCGCACTTTCGCCACCAATAGAGAACGTGAACGAACCTTTGGATTCAAACTCCTGAATATCAGCTTGCGACATTGCCTGCACCTCTGCTGCCAGCTGCTTCATTATCTTGCCGTATTTGGGTCCCAACTTCTTAAAATCGGGCTTCACACGTTTCACAAGAATGCCTGCTCCATTGTCCACAAAGTTGAACTCTTTTACATTCACCTCGCCCAAAATAAGGGCCTTCACAGCTTCTATGGCTTCACGCTGACGGGCATCTACTGCCGGCATCATTATTTGTGCCAAAGGCTGACGCACTTTGATATTTACCTTGCGACGAAGTGCCAACACCATCGACGATATGCTTTGTGCCAATAACATTCGCTCCTCCAAAGCCTTATCTATCACCGAACTATCACAAACGGGGAAGTCGGTCAGATGCACCGATATGCTTTCGTTGTCGGTTAAGTCGGCATACAGCCTATCGGCATAAAACGGAGCAATAGGTGCCATCAGTTTGGCAATGGTAGTAAGGCAGGCATACAATGTTTGGTATGCCGACAATTTATCTTGTGTCATCCCCCCACCCCAGAAGCGTTTGCGGTTCAGGCGAACATACCAGTTGCTCAAATGGTCGTTAACAAACTCCGATATGGCACGTCCGGCACGTGTAGGCTCATAAGCCTCCAAATGGGCATCTACCTCAGCTATCAAACTGTTTAGCAGCGAGATAATCCACCTGTCTATTTCGGGACGTTCGGTATGCGGCACGGCTTGTTCGTTGCCTGTAAATCCATCTACGTTGGCATACAGGGCAAAGAATGAGTAGGTGTTGTACAGCGTGCCGAAAAACTTGCGACGCACCTCGTCCAACCCTTCGGTATCGAACTTAAGGTTGTCCCAAGGCGATGCGTTCGTTACCATATACCAACGCAAGGGGTCGGACCCGTACTTTTCGATGGTACTGAAGGGGTCGATGGCATTACCCAAACGTTTGGACATTTTGTTGCCGTTGCGGTCGAGTACCAATCCGTTGGAAACTACATTTTTGAATGCCACACTATCTTTCACCATCGTGGAAATAGCGTGTAGGGTAAAGAACCAACCACGTGTTTGGTCAACACCTTCGCAAATGAAGTCGGCCGGATAGTTTTGGGCAAACTTTTCCTCCGCCACATGCGGATAGAAAAGCTGGGCAAAAGGCATCGCTCCCGAATCGAACCACACATCAATAAGGTCTGTTTCTCGTTTCATCGGTTTCCCTGACTCGGACACCAATATTATATTGTCCACATAGGGGCGGTGCAGGTCTATTTTTTCGTAATTGCTCTGCTCCATATTCCCCACCTCAAAACCCTGCCAAGGCAGCTCGGTCATCACACCTGCGGCAATTGCTTTCTGCATCTCGGCATAAAGCTCCGCCACCGAGCCGATGCACTTTTCCTCCTGCCCGTCCTCTGTTCGCCAGATGGGCAACGGAGTACCCCAATAGCGACTGCGGCTCAAATTCCAGTCTTGCAAATTTTCGAGCCACTTGCCAAATCGTCCGCTACCTGTGGATTGCGGCTTCCAGTTAATCGTCTCGTTCAGCTCCATCAATCGCTCACGCACGGCTGTGGTGCGGATAAACCAGCTATCCAGCGGATAATAAAGTACCGGCTTGTCCGTCCGCCAACAATGCGGATAGTTGTGCGTATGCTTCTCTATTTTGAATGCCTTATTTGCTTGTTTCAGCATCACACCCAAATCGATGTCCAACGTAGGAGCATCTTCGGGCAGAGTGCTATCGTACTGATTTTTGACGTATCTGCCGGCATATTCTTCGTACAATGCCACATTTACGTGCCGAGCCACAAATTGGGCGTCCAAATCCTCTATTTTGAAAAACTTGCCTGTCAAATCTACCATCGGACGTTGGTTTCCATCCTTGTCCGTCAGCAAAATGGCCGGTACACCTGCCGCTTTTGCCACTTTAGCATCGTCGGCACCAAAGGTGGGGGCAATATGAACAATACCCGTACCGTCTTCGGTGGTAACAAAGTCGCCCGTTATCACACGGAAAGCTCCACTTTCGGGGGCTACAAAAGGTATCAGTTGTTCGTATTCTATGCCCGATAGTTCATTTCCGAGCCACGTGGCGGGAAGCACCTCGTAAGGGATAAGTTTATCGCCGTGCTTGTAATCGTCCAACGAAAGTCCGTCGGCTTTGGCATTGAAGAGCGAACTTACCAATGCCTTAGCCACCACTGCCGTAATTTTTTCGCCTGTGTAGGCATTATACGTGCGAACAGCTACGTATTCGATATTCGGCCCCACACACAGTGCCGCGTTCGAGGGCAACGTCCAAGGGGTGGTAGTCCACGCCAAAAATACCGGCGTACCGAACCCCTCCATTTCGGGAAGCGGATTTTTGATTTTGAATTGTGCCACGATGGTAGTATCTTTCACATCGCGGTAGCAGCCCGGCTGATTCAGCTCGTGCGAGCTAAGCCCCGTTCCCGCCGCCGGCGAGTAGGGCTGAATGGTGTAACCTTTGTACAGAAATCCCTTGTTGTACAACTCTTTGAGCAAGTGCCACAAGGTTTCGATATAGCGATTGTCGTAAGTGATGTAAGGGTCTTTCATATCCACCCAATATCCCATTTGGCGGGTAAGGTCTTCCCACTCGCGGGTATATTTCATCACCTCACGACGACAAGCATCGTTATACTCGGCCACTGATATTTTTTTGCCAATATCCTCTTTGGTGATTCCCAACGATTTTTCTACCCCCAACTCCACCGGCAAGCCGTGTGTATCCCATCCTGCCTTACGGTTTACGAGGTAACCTTTCATCGTTTTGTAACGACAGAAAATATCTTTGAGCGAACGCGAAATCACGTGGTGAATGCCCGGCATACCGTTTGCCGAAGGCGGTCCCTCGTAAAACACGAACGTGGGCGAACCCTCACGAATGTCCAAACTGCGTTGAAACACCTGCTCGCTGTCCCACTTTTTGAGTATATCTTTGTTTACTTGGTGAAAATCAATTCCGTTGTATTCGGGAAACTTCTTCATGTGCTATATCCTCTTAAAAAAATTGGGGCAAATATACTAAATAAATGGTGAAAAATGGAATAAAAGAAAAAAGAATTATGCGGAGATAATCAACAAGTTTCTTTAAACGGAGGACGTAAACAAATTAATGCTTCCGCTTGTTTACCCGATGCAATATTTTTGAGAAAAAAGCAATAGAAAATGAATCCGTTCAACTATAAAAAACGAGTTACCACCGAAGCAAGAGTGGGCAATATCGGCATCGGAGGGGATAATCCCATTCGCATACAGTCGATGACCAACACAAACACAAACGATACCGAAGGTAGTGTAAATCAGGTGATTGCCATCGCCAACGCAGGAGCCGACCTGGTGCGTCTTACGGCACAAGGCGTGCGTGAAGCCGACAACCTGCTGAATATCCGTCAAGAACTTACCCGACAAGGGTATCATCTGCCGTTGGTGGCGGATATCCACTTCAATCCGCGTGCTGCCTTGGCGGCCGCCAAAACAGTGGAAAAGGTTCGTATCAATCCCGGAAACTTTGTGGATAGGGTGAAAACCTTTGAACACGTGGAATATACGGATGAAGAATATGCTCAGGAAATTGAAAAAATCCGCACCAAACTGATACCACTGCTCGATATTTGCAAAGAGCGTGGCACAGCCCTGCGGATAGGTGTAAATCACGGCTCGTTGTCCGACCGCATTCTGAGCCGTTTTGGCGATACGCCCGAAGGAATGGTAGAGTCGTGTATGGAGTTTCTGCACGTTTGTTTGCAGGAAAATTTTACGGATATAGTTATTTCGATGAAGGCATCCAATACGGTGGTGATGACCAAGTCGGTTCGCTTACTGGTGGCTCGAATGGAAGCCGAAGGTCTTGCTTTTCCCTTGCATCTGGGGGTAACGGAGGCTGGCAACGGCGAAGACGGACGCATCAAATCGGCTGTGGGCATCGGCTCATTGTTGGCCGATGGCATTGGCGAAACTATTCGTGTATCGCTTAGCGAAGACCCTGAATATGAAGTGCCTGTGGCTCGCAAATTAGTGAAATACATTGAGGAGCGTGAGGGACATTCGCCCATCGAGGCAAAAGTGAGTTCTCGCCATTCGGCTTTCAGTACCGACCGCCGAGAAACACAAGCGGTAGCCAACATCGGTGGCGACAACTTGCCCATTGTTATTTCCGACCGTAGGGAAGGACGCGGATACAACTTTGATGTACACTTTCTGCCCGACTACATATTGGCAGATACCTTCACTCCGGAAATGCCTCGTGCCATTTCCATAGTGTTGCCGGCGGAAAAATGGACTGGCGAAGAGAAAACATTCC
>JBHBVA010000200.1:0-3620 GCA_041793355.1 Bacteroidota bacterium
ACACGCTGAATTTTCCGAATTTGGAATACGTAGGAGATAATGGTGTGTACACTCCAAGCTCGTTGAAAAGGGTAGATTTTCCTCTTTGTACCGAAATCGGAGCATCGTCCTTTGAGGCAGGTTCTCAATCGGAATTGACCGAAATAATTCTTCCAAGCCTTAAAAAGTGGGGGCGTAAAGCTTTTCAGTCACATAAAAAGATAGCCCGAGTGCGTCTTGGAGCTACTCCACCCGAACTAAAAGCCTCGAAGTACGCTCTGCCCCATTCAACAACATCTCCTAAACCCGTGCTTGAAGTGCCGGTAGGCTCAAAGGCTGCATACGAAAACTGGAATGGCAGAACATATTTTGGTGAGATTGTGGAATATACTCCTACGGCTCAATAGTGTAAAATGACAAGAGAAGTAAAAAAGGCGACAAAGTTCATAACCTTGTCGCCTTTTTTTAGTCTTGCCATTCCGTTATGGTTCGGATAAACCCAGATTCCGCAGTAGAAAAAAAGTTGTACTTTAGCGTTTGAAAATCTAACTGCGTAGCAGTAGGAGATATTCAGACATAGAGGCCAAATTACCTTTTATAAATCAAGTAATTACATCCTGAAATAAAATGGTCTTTTTACAGCAAATATTGGTCAAAATTGCTCTTAAGTAAGCCATTGAATCGTAAAAACTCCCCACTGCGTAATTGGGCATAAAAGCAGTTTGGCAACCCCCAAAAAGTACGCTACAAAGCTGTATCGTTTGGTATGGATATAGCCTTGTAGCGTATTATTAATGATTTTCTGATAGGAAACTTGCCTGCGAACGGTGTTTAGGGCTTGTCGTTTTTCAATATTTTATTATTGTACAGCTCCACAGGCTTTTTGCTGTTTTTGCGGAGTTTCATATTGAAGAACTCTACCAATAGCGAAAAAGCGATAGCAAAATAGATGTATCCTTTGGGTATTTCGCCCACTTGCACACCCAAAATGCTCATGTGCGACAGATGCGACGCTTCAGCCAGCAACATCACTCCGATGAGAATGAGAAACGACAAACCAAGCATCTGAATGGTAGGGTGCGTATTTACGAAACGGCTGATAGGTGCCGAAAAGAGCAACATCACCAGCACGGCAACCACCACCGCCAGCACCATTATTGCCATTGCTCCCTCGTAGCCAAAGTCGCGAAAGCTGACCAACCCCACTGCCGTTAGCACGCTGTCGATAGAGAATACGATGTCTAACGCAACAATTTGTGCAATCACACCCCAAAAACGACTTTTGCCGGCCGATTTTCCGGTAGCAGTTTCGTCCTCGCCTTCCAGCTTGTGATGAATTTCGGAAACACTTTTATATAGCAAAAATAAGCCTCCTACAAAAATAATAACACTTTGCCACGAGATGGCTCCGCTAATCCAACCGGTGCTGATGTGCATAAAAGGTTGGCTCAACGTCATCAAGAACGAAATACTGAACAACAGCCCGATGCGAAAAAGCATTGCCAATACCAGTCCGGTAGTGCGGGCTCTGGGTTGTTCGGCTTCGGGCAGCCGTCCCGATACGATGGAAAGAAATACAATGTTGTCGATGCCCAATACTACCTCCAAAAAGGTAAGTGTAAGTAGTGCCATCCAGGCAGCAGGCGAAAGAAAAATTTCTAAGAAGTCCATTTTATTTTACTGTTTTACAAATATTTATACCAATTGTCTGCGACGAAACTCGGCACATACGATTGCCGTTGCTACCGAAACATTCAGCGATTCGCAACCGCTGCGTTGGAGCGGGAAAGTGGGTAGATACAGTCGCCTGCTTATACGGTTTGCCACCTCCGAACGGATACCATTACCTTCGTTGCCCATCACTATCACTCCATTGGCAGTAAGCTGTTGATTGTAAATGTTTTCTCCATCTAAAAAGGTGCCATACACAGGCAACTGAGAGTGAGCATCCAGCCATTGGGCAAGGTTGGTGTAATACACCTTAACACGTGCCAAAGCACCCATTGTGGCTTGTACCACTTTGGGGTTGAAAGCGTCTGCCGTATCGGGGGAGCAGATGATGTTTTCGATACCGTACCAGTCGGCCAAACGAATGATGGTACCTAAGTTTCCGGGGTCTTGTATTCCGTCGAGCATCAGCGTCAATTGCTTGTCCCAACAGACGGTGTCTATTTGCCAAGTAGGCAACCTAAACACGCCCAACACTTGCTGAGGTGTTTTCACAAAGCTCACTTTGCGAAGCTCGTCTGTGCTTACCGTTATCACTTCATCCGCTTGAAAATGAGAAACATCAAAGTCGCTCGTGTGCAGTAGCATACGGCAAGATAAGGTTTGTAGCAGTTCGCCAACCATTTTGTTGCCCTCTGCTACAAACAGTCCCTCCGCCAACCGTTTTTTCTTGTCGTCCAACGATTGAATGAGTTTTATTTTGCTTTTGCTCAGCATTTTACGATAACTTTGCCAACGCTGCTTTGATGCGTCGGAAGGCCTCCGTCAAGTTGTCGTCCGATGTAGCATACGAGAAGCGAATGTAGTTAGGGGCACAGAATGCTTTGCCACCAACGCACGCCACGTGAGCTTCCTCCAACAAGTACATTGCCAAGTCGCCCGAATCGGAGATGGTGCGACCTGCTACCGACTTTCCGAAAAACGAACTACATTCGGGGAACAGATAGAATGCTCCTTCCGGCTCGTTTACTTGCAATCCGGGTATTTCGCGTGCCAATTTTACCACCAAATTGCGGCGACGCTCAAAAGCCAATCGCATTTCTTCTACACACTCCGATGACCCCTCGTAGGCAGCTTCTGCAGCCTTTTGTGCAATGGATGAGGGGCCGGAAGTATATTGCCCCTGCAATTTGTTGCACGCTTTGGCAAGCCACAGCGGAGCTGCCATCCAGCCCAAACGCCATCCCGTCATTGCATAAGCCTTCGACACCCCGTTTATAATTGCTACACGGTCTGCCACTTCTGCAAATTGGGCGATGCTTTCGTGCTTACCACGATAATTGATGTGTTCGTAAATTTCGTCGGAGATGATAAACACTTGCGGATGTTTGGCCAACACCTCTACCAACGCTTGCAGTTCCTGCTTCGAGTAAATGCTTCCCGTAGGGTTGGATGGCGAACAGAGGATGATGGCTCGTGTTTTGGGTGTGATGGCAGCCTCTAACTTTTCGGGGGTTATTTTGAAATCCTCGTTTATGCCCGTTTCTACAATTATTGAAGTGCCTTCTGCCAATTTTACCATCTCTACATAACTCACCCAACAAGGGGCGGGGATAATCACCTCGTCGCCGGGATTAACCAAGCACAATACTGCATTGCATACAGATTGCTTGGCTCCATTGGAACAGATGATTTGTTCGGGCGAAAAGTTCAATCCGTTTTCGTTTTTCAGTTTTTCCGCAATGGCTTTCCGCAATGGCATATAGCCCGGTACGGGCGAATAAAACGAGAAGTTGTTGTCGATGGCCTTTTTTGCTCCCTCTTTGATGTGGTCGGGCGTTGCAAAATCGGGTTCGCCCACGCTGAGATTGATTACATCAATACCTTGTGCCTTTAGCTCGGCACTTTTTTGCGACATTGCCAGTGTTTCGGACACTGCCAAATTGTTAATACGTGCTGAAATGTATTCCATA
>JBHBVA010000201.1:0-5340 GCA_041793355.1 Bacteroidota bacterium
AAGATTTAGACCATTCCGCATCAACCAAGAGGTGCGAGACAAATATGCCGATGTGAGTTTGTCCGTTGGCGAACTGATTTATCCTTACTTTGTGGTGGAAGGGCAAGGGATAAAACAAGAAATAGGCTCAATGAAAGGGGTTTATCGCTTTTCTATTGATGCGATGCTTGCAGATATTGCCGAAATTGTTCCGTTGGGATTGGACAAAGTATTGCTTTTTGGGGTGTTGCCCGATGAAGCAAAAGACCCCGAAGGAACGGCAGGCTATATTGCCGACAACATCATCAGTCGTGCGGTAAGAGCCATCAAACAACGGTTCCCTAATGTACTGGTTTTCACGGATGTTTGCCTTTGTGAATACACTTCACACGGACATTGTGGGTTGTTGCATCATCACGATGTGGAAAACGACAGCACCTTGCCGTTGCTTGCCGAAATGGCTTATCAACACGCTGTGGCAGGAGCCGATTTTGTTGCACCTTCATCAATGATGGACGGACAAGTGCAAGCTATCCGCAAACGTCTTGATAATGAGGAACTGGATACTAAAATTATGGCATATTCCGCAAAATATGCTTCTGCTTTTTACGGTCCGTTCCGCGATGCGGCGGCTTCTACACCATCGTTTGGCGACCGAAAAACCTACCAAATGGATTTTCGCACTACAGAGCAGGGTGTGGACGAAACCGCTGCAGATATTGAAGAAGGAGCAGACTGGATAATGGTAAAACCGGCGATGGCTTATTTGGATATGTTGCACCGTTTGTCCGTTGCTTTTCCGCATCATCCGCTGGTGGCTTATCAAGTTTCGGGCGAATATTCGATGCTGAAAAATGGGGCAGAACAAGGCTTCTTCGACGAGGAACGCATCTTTTTCGAGAGCCTTATCGCAATGAAGCGTGCCGGAGCCAACTACATTATTACATACTATGCCAAAGATTTTGCACGTATATTAGCTACAAAAAATTGATTTTAAATAAATTATATAACGAGTCTGTCCCCCTATGCAAGACGGACTCGTTTCTTCAAAAGAGAGAGAGAAACAATATCACCCATCGTACAGCTAACCATTTGAGATTATTGCAAAATAACAAGCTGCACTTGTCATTTTGGAGCCCGTGAGGGCGGTCTTCCATTTGGCAGATACGCAATTAATGCTTGAAACAATCAGAACAACAAATTTACAAAGTGATGCACGCAAATATAAAAACTGTATTTTCCTTTTTCACTCTGCTACTCGTTTGGGCTTGTCGCAATCCCCAACCGCCGGAACAAGCAATAGAAACCCTGCCCGACATTGCTTATCCGCACGAGATGGATACACCCGTTGCGGAAATAGAGATTGATACCGTTCCGATAGAAACCGACAGTGCCGTTTACGCACCGGTAACAATCACCCCCGACGATGTGCAACTATCTGAAGAACTGTTATTTGACAAATACACGTTGGAGGACGAATATCAATACAACAAAACTACACGCAGTTTTCAATGGAGCAAAATGAAAGAATATTTGGCTTTGATAGAAAACCTGCAACACGAGATAGGCACCTACGCTGTTTTACAAAATTATCGCAATATCAACGGCAAAGCACCCTTGGTTAAAAAGCATAGCCTCAACAAATATCAACGAGTAGCCGACAGCTTGGGTGTGGAGCGAAATCAGTCCATCCCCTTATTCGAAGTAGATGCCTCCAGTCCGTCGCTCTATGCCCGCGACGGTTCGTTGGTACGATTACTCAGCAGCGACACCGTAGGTATGGCAACGGTGGATGGTATTTCGTTCGAGGGATTGTGGTTCGTTCCGCAACGCTACGTAAAACCATTGGGCGACAGCCTGCATATTCGCCACGTTGTGTTTGTGGATGTTACCAATCAAAATATCGCATTGGTAGAAAAAATAGATAAAGAGTGGAAGATTCGTTCAAAAAATCCCGCCACCACAGGCAAGTACAAGCCTCCCTACTCGCAAGTAACCCCCACCGGCATATTCGTGTTGCAAGAAAAGCGGGGAAAAATGTTCTACTTCAAAGACGGCACCACCGAGTTAGAGGGCTTTGCTCCGTATGCTTGCCGATTCACCAACGGAGCCCACATTCACGGAGTACCTGTGGCCAATCCTACGGGAAGCATTGTAGAATACAGTAGCTCGTTGGGCACCACCCCCCGTTCGCACATGTGCGTTCGCAACGCATCGTCGCACGCCCAATTCATCTACCAGAGTATCAAAGCCTTACGCTCACTTGTGATTGTGATAGATTGATAAAGCTGTCTGTATCCTTATTAAAAAAAAAGCGAAAAATTATCTAACTTGTTCGTGCTCAAATGAAGAAAAATTACGAGGCAGAAAAGCCTCCGGAAATATATTTGGCAAAAAATATTCCTACCTTTGCGTAACTCTAAACAAGCATGAGTTACGTTAGAATACAATACAATGAAGTTGAAAATTTTACTACTGATGATGCTTCTTTCGCCACTTGCAATGCAAGCACAAAGTTTGAAAGAAGTGATGGAAAAAATACCCGACAGCGTGGTGCTGGGGCTAACCGGCGAAAGGCTGGCTTTGCTACTGGCGGACGAAAATGCCGATTCGGTGAATGTGGAGAACGAAATGGGCGGTACCTTTGTACGCCGAGAATGGTCATCCGACTTTTTGGAATTGCAAACATCGAAAGCAGGTATCGTACAGATAAAGTTGCTACCCTACGTGAATAAAACTAAAATTATCTGCGTGGTAACCACCGTTTGCGGAGGTGTGTGCGATAGCAGAATGGATTTTTATTCTACCGATTGGTACACTATTCCTTCCGACGGCTTGATGCCAAAGCCATCTTTAAGGTGGTTTTTGAAAGAAAAGAATATCTCACCTGCTGATACGAAAAAAGCAACATCGCTAATAGATATGCACCCTATGACGGTTCGTTTGTCGGCATCGGGGCAAAAAATGACCATTACCAGCGAGTTGGAAAGCTACCTCAACGAGGAGGACTTTCTTGAATTGAAACCTTTGCTTCGCGGACTGACTCGTACGTTGGTGTGGAACAAAAATAAGTTTGTACTTCAAAATTGATATTTTCATATAACATTTATGGGCAAAAATAAATTGGCCAAATTTGCAGATATGGCGGATTTTCCGCACGTGTTTCAGTACCCGTTTTCGGTGTTGCAAGAGAATGGATTTCCGCTGAAAGGCAAATGGCATTCCGACTTTTTTGGCAACAGCAACCCCATCGTTTTAGAGTTGGGGTGTGGCAAGGGAGAATACACGGTGGGCTTAGCCCAATTGTTCCCCGACAAAAATTTTATCGGTGTGGACATCAAGGGGGCAAGAATGTGGACCGGAGCTAAGCAAGCATTGGAAAAAGAGATGCCCAACGTGGCTTTCTTGCGGACGCATATCGAACTGATTGACCGCTTTTTCGATGCAGGAGAAGTGGCCGAAATATGGATAACCTTCCCCGACCCGCAAATGAACAAAGTTACCAAACGGATGACTTCTACGCACTTTATGAAGCTCTATCGTAACATCCTGTCGCCCAATGGAATTATCCACCTGAAAACCGATAGTAATTTTATGTTTACATACACCTGCGAGATGGTGAAACTCAATCAATTACCAACCAATAAATTAACGTGGGATTTGTATGCAGATGAGCAATTTGCGGGCGATGCCATTCTGAACATTCGCACCTATTATGAACAACAATGGCTGGCTCGTGGTTTAAGCATCAAATATATTCAGTTTGCCTGCCCCGATGCCATACAGTGGCAAGAGCCTGATATTGAGATAGAAAAAGATGCCTATCGCAGTTTTGGGCGAAGCAATGCGGAGGTGCTTTCGAAGCAGAAGTAATGATACTATCGGCTGATTTTAAGGCAATTGACAAGAATAAAAAGAAAAAACTATCGAAACGGAATGGAAAGTAAAAACGAACACTTGTATCCCAAATTGATATTGGATGCACTGACCAATGTGCGTTATCCGGGCACCGGAAAAAATGTGGTGGAAATGGGTATGGTGCAGGACGACCTGCAAATAGACGGACTAAAAGTGCAATTTTCGCTATTTTTTGATAAACCTAACGACCCTTTTCAAAAATCGGTGGTGAAAGCGTGCGAAACAGCCATCCTCACCTATGCTCATCCTCAAGCGGAAATTGTGGGTAACATCCGCATAGTGAGCAAAAGCATTGAGCGTCCTGCCCCGGCAAAATTGTTGCCTCAGGTGAAAAACATCATTGCCGTATCCTCCGGAAAAGGAGGTGTGGGCAAAAGCACCGTAGCTGTAAATCTGGCAGTTACCTTAGCTCGCAAAGGTTATAAGGTAGGTTTGTTGGATGCCGATATTTTCGGACCGTCGCTCCCCAAAATGCTCAATGAAGAAGAGGCACGTCCGTTTTTAGAACCCGTAGATGGCAAAGAGATGATTGTGCCTGTAGAAAAATATGGCGTAAAGATGCTCTCCATCGGTTTTTTTGTGAATAAAGATGAAGCGGTGGTGTGGCGTGGAGCAATGGCCGGAAATGCCTTGAAACAGCTCATTGGCGATGCCAACTGGGGCGAATTGGACTATTTCCTCATCGATTTTCCGCCGGGAACCAGCGATATTCACCTCACTTTGGTACAAACCCTCGCAATTACGGGAGCTGTGGTGGTGAGCACACCCCAGCAAGTGGCACTTGCCGATGCAAAAAAAGGCATCAATATGTTTACTAACGAAAAAGTGAATGTGCCGATATTAGGATTGGTGGAAAATATGTCGTGGTTTACTCCGGCAGAACTGCCTGAAAATAAGTATTATATATTCGGAAAAGGTGGATGCAAAGCCCTGGCCAAGCAGATGAACGTTCCCCTTTTGGGCGAAATACCATTGGTGCAAAGCATTTGCGAAGGAGGCGATAGCGGCAAGCCCGTAAGCCTAAACGACGGAAGTATGACGGCATTGGCTTTTGAAGCCCTTACGGATAACTTCATTGCCTCTGTGGAGCGTCGCAACAAGGAACTCGCCCCTACCCAACGTGTAGAAATTACGGTAGGTAAAAAATAGCGTCCTCGCAACCTTCCCCCTCAAATAGTTAAAATACTGTTAAACGTCAGGTCAAATTTGGCCCGACGTTTTTTTTTTTTGCTTTGCACGCCGTTTCTAAAAAAGCTCCCCCTGCGGGGAAAGTAATTGGGATTCCAAAGGGCAAGGCCCTTTGAACTTTCCCTCACAGAGTAAGGAGCAAGAAAAAGCGAATGGCACAAACGCGATAATTAACAGTATTTCAAACAGTTATTTTTTTTGTATGTATGTAGAGCAAGCAAGAGAAAACTACATTCCGCCTCGTGCCGGAGTGCT
>JBHBVA010000202.1:0-2610 GCA_041793355.1 Bacteroidota bacterium
ATGTATTGATAAACAAATAGAAAAAAATGCAGGAAAGTAAACAACAAACAGGTTTTCGTGCCACGTTGAAGTCGTCGGACACGGAAGAAACTATCGACATCTATTTCTATCGTCCGCTGGGGTACGCTTGGGCGTTACTGTTTCGGAAGCTGGGAATCAGTCCCAACGTTGTTACCGTACTCAGCATTTTCTTGGGGATAGGTGCAGGCATCAGCTTTTACTTTCCTACGATGGGAGCTACCTTACTGGGAATCTTACTGTTAGTATGGGCAAACTCTTACGACAGTGCCGATGGACAACTGGCTCGGATGACACAAAACTTCTCGCCGTTGGGCAGAATCTTGGACGGATTTGCAGGTAATTTGTGGTTTATCGCCATTTATGTAGCCATTTGCCTACGCCTTTTCCCTCAGTGGGGATATTGGATTTGGGCATTGGCAATAGTTACAGGATACTGCCATTCCAAACAGGCGGCAATGGCCGATTACTACAGAAATATCCATTTGTTCTTTTTGAAAGGTAAGGCGAAAAGCGAATTGGATAATTCGCAGGAATTGGCTCGCCAATATACCGAAAAGAAGTGGAGCGATGGATTTTTGGATAAGTTGTTCAGTCATTTCTACTTGGGATACACCAAGGGGCAAGAGGCACTCACTCCTAATTTTCAGCGAATGATTTCGTTGGTGGACAAGTATTTTGGCGGAGTGGCATCGGAACAGTTTCGTGCCGATTTTCGCACACAAAGCCTTCCGTTAATGAAGTGGACAAACGTACTGTCGTTCAACACACGAGCCATTGCTCTGTTTGTGGCAATGCTTGCAGACGTGCCTTATGCTTATTTTATTTTTGAAATAACGATACTCAATGCCTTGCTCGTTTATATGGTGTGGAAACACGAACGTATATGCAAGCAGTTCGCTACCAATATCGAAGCAGGTAAATACAATTAACGTATGACTCTTGATTTACAGCAAATTAAAGGAATAATTTTTGACTACGGAGGCACTATCGACTCCAACGGAAAACATTGGGGCGAAGTGCTTTGGGAGGCCTATCAAAAGGCAGAACTACCGATTTCGAAAGACCACTTTCGTGAGGCTTATGTGTATGCTGAACGTTATTTGGCGGTGAATCCTGTAATTGCTCCCGAAGATGATTTTTTGCGTCTGCTCGAAAAGAAACTTGCTCTGCATCAGCAGTTTCTTGTAGAGAAAGGTTATTTGCGGGCGGAGGATTTTCCTCATTTTGTATCGGAACTTTCGCAGGCTTGCAACCACTTTTCGCAAACATTGATTGATAACGAACGGGAGATTCTTGCACAGTTGAAGCAGAAATATCCGATTGTTTTGGTTTCCAATTTTTACGGAAATATTCACTCCGTGCTTGCAAGTTATAAGCTCGACACTATTTTTGAGGATATTGTAGAGTCTGCGGTGGTGGGCATTCGCAAGCCCGACCCTGCAATTTTTGCTTTGGGGGTACAGCAAATCAATCTTCCTGCGGAAAACGTGGTAGTAATTGGCGACTCTTACAAAAAAGACATTGTACCTGCACGAGCGAACGGATGCAAAACAATTTGGCTGAAAGGCAAAGGATGGGAACCCGATCCGGAAGATGCAACAGCTGATGTGGTGATAGAAGATTTTCAACAATTAAAAAATATTTTTCAGCTCTAAAAATTTATCCGACAAAAAAGGAGTGTACTTAGAATGAAAGAAAAACTGATTGATAAAAATGAAATTCGCAAACTGCATCCCCTTTTTCAGGGGCGATGGGGTGATTTCTTGCTTCGATTAGCTTTTAAAATTACGGGGGCAGACAAGGTAAATGCCGTGTACGATGCCTCAAAACACCTTACGGGATTGGCTTTTGTGGACGATATGATACAAAAGCTGGGTGTAAACGTTGTGGTTGAAAACCGGGAGGTTTTGGACGACTTTCAAGGTAAACCCTTTATCACGGTGTCCAATCATCCTTACGGTCATATCGACGGAATTATTGCTATCAGCGTGGTAGGCAATAAGCGGCCGGACTATAAGATGATGGTAAACTGGACGCTGAATCAAATAGACACGATGGCAGACCATTTTATTGGTGTAAATCCTTATGCCAAAGACGGAAAGCTTGGCGGAATACAATCCAGTATCGGAGGCGTTAAGCAGAGCTTGGAGCATATTCGTGAGGGGCATCCGTTGGGGCTGTTTCCTGCGGGAGGGGTTTCTAATCCGAGCCTGACCAAAATAGAAGACCGTGAGTGGCAACCTACAGTGCTTCGTCTTGTGCAAAAGGCGAAAGTACCTGTAATTCCTCTGCACATTTCGGGTAATAACTCTTGGATTTATATCCTTTTGGGATTGATTAGTTGGAAGATACGTACGCTCCGTTTGTTCCACGAGGTGCAAAACAAGCGAGGCAAAACCATTCGCCTTCGCTTTGGAAAACCCATTATGCCGCACGAGCAGACTCAATTTTCGTCTGTAGAAGCCTTTGGGGAATTTCTGAAAAAGAAAACGTACGATTTGAAATAGCAGAGAAAAATTTGTTCTCCGCTTCAAGGAAAGTCTTTCTTCAAAAGCGAAAGGCTTTTTTTAAGGCACATTCAACTCACAA
>JBHBVA010000203.1:0-4856 GCA_041793355.1 Bacteroidota bacterium
ATGGTACGAATATCAGCCTGCTGAGCTGCAAAAAGCAAACTATCCGACTTGTTGGCGTCCACAGGAATTTTGAACTGAAAAAACGTGCTTTTCGGCAAGCGATAGTGTGGCTGCAATCGGCTATGAACGATGCGGGGCTGAAGCCGGCGGGTAACAACACCGGGCACAAAATTGTCGTACATCTTGTGTGTTCCCACCACCTTAGTACGTGTTTCGTCCGTGTAGTAAGGCAGAGACGAAAGCTCTTCTTTAATTTTGGAAATGCTCACCAGCGAGAAAAAATGACGAGGATGTCCGTAGCTCATTGTAGATTGTCCGAAATCTATTTCGGTGGCATAAGATGCCACTCCACCTCGCGAAAACGTATGATAACTGCCAAACAGATGCCCTATTTCGTGTGCCAATGTAGATAAGCGTGTGGTACTCACACAAGCCGCACCTTTGGTAGCCTGCCTGTATGCCCCCAAAATATCGGCAATACCCATGTGTGCCACTTTGTCGCCATCTACCAAAAACACACCCAAGTCGTAAGCCTCCTTAGTAATTAGGCGGTTGAGCTCATAGGTAGAAAAATTGATAACCGCACGCATCGTAAAGTTATTAAACAAAGCCTGCTCTTCCGTAGTTCGTATCAAAGAATCGTGGCGAATTACTTTGAACTGAATGCCCAAATCGCGTTGGTACAGTGTGTTCAAATATTTTTCGGCTTCATTCCAATAGCGATAAACACTATCCTTACTGTTTTCAAACAGATTTACAAAGGGTTTATAATCAACAGCTAAAGCCAAACGGTAGGTACGAAAAACGCTATCAGCAGCAATAAATGGAGCGTCTGCCACAGCCAAATCAGCATTCCGTAACCAGCCTGATTGAAGCCGACCGGTTGGGCAACATTCCGTAGCGGGTTCGTCGGTAACACCGCAAGGCAACAATTCCCGTTCGTGATGCTGAGCTTGCAAACCCACACTCACACAGCAAGAAAGAACAAACGATAAAATACGTAATCGTAACGAATAAGACTTCATAGCAATTCAATTGATGCAAAATACATTTTTCTTGCAAAGATAATAAAAAAACACAACAAGAAAAGCAATACACCGTACAAGTCAATCGCTTAACAATCTGTATTTGATGCGAAAAGCATTGCCCTCTGCGTCATTTCACGCCTTTGCGTAACAGATTCTGCGTATCATCAAAAAAGGTCTGCATCATCATCCGAGCATTATGCGGAAGACTTTGCATTTCGCTTTGCGGTAGATTATCGGGAATCAACTGATAGTTTTTTCGCCCCGAAACAGCCGGACGAGCCACCCAAACTGCTCTGTGCCAATATCTGTGCAAACGTGTAACGCTATCTTTTACCAACTCCAATGTCAGCGTAATGCCTCCGTCTGTTCCCCTATCCGACTGATTGGAAATATAGTTCCCCAAAGAATAAGCCACCAAATGCCGAGTTCCATCCTCCCTTTCGTGCACTTGTATAGGCTGAACAACGTGCGGATGCGAACCAATAATATGATGCACTCCTTTATTTATCAACATATTAGCTAACAATCGCTGGGTCTCATTAGGTTGCTTCCGATACTCTTCGCCCCAATGAACATAGGCTATAATCACGTCAGGATTCAGCCTTTTGGCTTTCACTATATCGGCTGCTATCTCCGTAGTATCCATCAAATTTACCACATTAGGAGCAGTAACAGGAATACCATTTGTTCCATAAGTATAATTCAGAAAGCAGACACGAAAACCTTTGATTTTCAATAGTAAAGGATAACGGTTATCTCGCTCCTTGCGGTTCTTGTAAGTTCCCATACGGGATAAGTGCAACGAATCGATACGAGCATTAGTTCGCTCCAATCCCCTTCGCCCTCTATCCACACAGTGATTGTTGGCCGTAGCAATCACGTCAAACCCGGTACTCTTCAACGACTGCAATAGTTCATCGGGCGAACTGAAACAGGGATACCCCTTATAAGGCTTGCCACCCAAAGTGGTTTCCAAGTTTACCACAGCAATATCTGCCGCCGACACTTCCTGCTTAACATACCGAAAACAAGTACTATAATCGTATCCGTTTATTGTACGAGCTGCTTCCACTTGTGGCAAATGCTGCATCACATCGCCCACAAACAGCAAACGCAACGTATCCGTTTCTATCGGGATAGTTGCCACATCCTGCGGAGGGTACACTGTGGTTTTCTTATTATTGCAAGAAATCAACAACAAACACAAAATAAAAATAATCTGCTTCAATTTTAAGTTATAAAAATAAATACCATTCAACATCTTATACATCAAATAAAAATATTGCATTATTATCCCCCATAAAATATATAAACATTATTTCCGGAGTGTTTTCAATTTGGGATAGCTCACAAGTATTGCCACGATGCACACCACACCCAAAATAACTGGATAGTAAAGGTGTGCAATAATGCTTACGGGCGACACTTTGGCAAAGCCGGCGGCAAGTAGTAATTGGGCTCCGTAAGGAAGCAATCCCTGTGCTACACACGAAAAAGTATCCAACAGGCTTGCCGTTCGGCGACGGTCGATGCCGTAGCGGTCAGAAATTTCGCGAGCCATTCCGCCTGAAGTGAGGATGGCAATGGTGTTGTTGGCTGTGCAAATATTTACCACAACAACTAAGAGGCTGATAATGAGTTCGCCCCCTACCCTACCTTTTACCACTCCGGTGAGGGTGTGTAGCAAATATGCTATTCCTCCGTTGTAACGGATGAGCTCCAAAACCCCACCCGCCAGCAAAGTAACAATGATGAGTTCGCCCATTCCGTTGATGCCTTTGCCAAGAGCCGAAATCCAATTCCAAAAGTCGGTATCTCCCACCCCGGCACCAATTATTCCGCAGGAAACGATACCTAAAATCAATACGGTGCAAACATTTACACCTGCCAAAGCTGCCACGATAACCAAAAAGTAAGGGATAATGAGCAGGTAATTAGAGGGGGCATTTACCACCACATCCGTAACACTGCTGCCCTGAAAGGCGTAAATGACAAGCGTGAGCAAAGCGGCAGGCAAAGCGATACGGACGTTCACGCTGAATTTGTCTTTCATCCGCACCTCCTGCGTGCGAGTGGCGGCAATGGTGGTGTCGGAGATAAAAGAGAGATTGTCGCCGAAAAAAGCTCCGCCGGCGACTACTGCAGCCAAAAAAGCGGGAGACATTTGCAAGGCTTCGGCAAAACCCAAAGCGATGGGGACGAGTGCAACAATGGTGCCTACACTGGTGCCAATGGCTAACGAAATAAGGCACGAGGCTATGAAGATGCCGGGCAAAAGCAAATGGTTGGGCAGCAGATACATAATGGCCTGTACGGTAGCATCTACGGCCCCTATATGTGTGGCTCCTTCGGCAAAGGCTCCTGCCAAAATAAATATCCAAATCATCAACAGGATGTTGCTATCGGCCGCTCCTCGCGAAAACTGCGAGATGCGTTGTTCGATGCTCAAACCGGAAGTGATAACCACAGAATAGGCTGCCGTGATGACGAATGCCAAACTGAGCGGCATAGCGTAAAAATCGCCCAAAATGCAGGCAACCAACACATAAACGGATAGAAAAACGAGAATGGGACTCAAGCCTAACAATCGAGGCGAGGGTGTTTGTTCGGTGAACTTTGTCATTGAATAAATTTGTTATCGTAAAAGAGTTTTCTTGTAATTAATCCCGCAAAGGTACTAAACCCTACCTATATCAAAGCATTTCGGCGGTGATTTATGAAGCCAATATTTTTTTATCAGGGGATAATGTTGTACTTTCGTGCCGTCTTAAAAAGCATATAAAAGAAATGGAGATTATTCAATTTTTTATCGACCTTATTCTACACATCGATAAGCATTTGGTAGAGCTGGTAGCCAACTACGGCACTTGGATTTATTTGATTTTGTTCATTATCGTATTTTGCGAAACGGGGTTGGTGGTTACACCTTTTTTGCCTGGTGATTCGTTATTGTTTGTAGCCGGAACGTTGGCTGCACGAGCCGATAACGATATGAACGTTATCCTGCTGATGCTCATTATTATAGCCGCCGCCATTATAGGCGATTCGGTAAATTTCGAGATTGGCAAGCATTCCGGAAAACGGATGTTTTCGAACCCGAAATCAAAAATATTCAAGCAAGAGTATCTGCAACGTACGCACGACTTTTACGAACGGCACGGTGGTAAAACCATTATTTTGGCACGCTTCGTACCCATCGTCCGCACTTTTGCTCCCTTCGTGGCGGGAATGGGTCGGATGAATTATCGCTACTTTTTTTCGTACAACGTAATAGGAGCTGTGGTGTGGGTGCTGTCGTTTGTATTGTTGGGGTATTTTGTGGGCAACATCAAGTGGGTGCAGGATAACCTGAAACTACTGATGGTGGTTATTATTGTAGTGTCTGTGATGCCGGGCATTGTGGAGTTTTTACGAAACAAGATGAAAGGAAACAAAAAAGAGGCATAAGCCTCTTTTTTTATTGTCTTTTAGACACCACAAACCAGTGCATATTTTCGGCGTAATGGTATTGTAGTTGCAACATTTCGGCATCGCACACAGCTTTTGCCAAAGCCAATCCCAAGCCGGTGCTTTCTTTTGCTTTTTTACCTTGATAAAAACGGTTGAAAACAGCCTCCTGCGGCAAAGCCTCTGCCTGTGAGGTGTTACCCACACGAAAACCGCTCTTGTTCACCTCTATCACAATTTTCCCGTTCGGGCAATTATGCACAAAACCATTTTTTAATATATTGATAATCAATACCAACCCCAATGTTTCGCTCATAGTAAGGTGCAGAATGCTTTTTTCGCTGATATTTACATCAATGTTTTTGTAAGCATACATTTCGC
>JBHBVA010000204.1:0-3343 GCA_041793355.1 Bacteroidota bacterium
AGAATTGCACGCTCGCAACGAGGTGAAATGGGAAATCTACACAAAAAAGATACAGATAGAATCTCGCGTGTTGGGTGATTTGTCGCTCAATCATATTATCCCGGTAGCCATCCAATATCAGTCGGTATTGTTGAAGAATGTTACTCGGTTGAAACAGATTTATACCGACGATACCGCTTTCCGCACCATTGCTGCTGAGCAATTGAATTTGATAGAGAAAATAGCCACGCACGTAAACGCCATCAATGCCAAAGTGCACGAGATGATTGATGCTCGCAAGCGTGCCAATGTAGTTGAAAATGAACGTGCAAAAGCCATTGCTTACCACGATGAGGTAGCACCTTTTTTCGACACCATTCGTTACCACATTGATAAGTTGGAGTTGATTGTAGATAACGAAATGTGGACGCTCCCTAAATACAGAGAATTGCTGTTTATCAGATAATTAAACTGTTTTTTCATCACTTGTTCAGTGAAGCTCCGCCGGGCATTAGGGACGATAACCAAATGCTTGGCGGAGTTTTTTATCGGATGAGCAATGGCGAGCCGATATAACCTGTTCATTTTCAATTTAAATGCGGGTTATCGAACAAATCGGCTTGCAGGAACGTTTCATTTCCGAAATAAAAGCACGTTCTCCGTTTGTGGCCGAACGTGAGCAAATGAAAAATTCGGGTGCTTACAAAAGGATTTAGAAAATACACAATGAACCCTGCCTTAGGGTTTTTGCCCATTGCCTTGTTGCCAATGGGTAGTTTGCTTGATGTGGACTCGCAGTGGCTGTTCATCGCAGCCATAGCAAGCAGCATAGGCATTGACGTGTATTGCCGCAAAGTGCTTCAAACACAAATATTCAGCATCATCACAGTGGCATCGGTTATCAGCCTGTTGCTGGCAATGGCATTTTACCTGTCGCTGGGGCATCGTTTCGAGCAGGCGTGGGCATACGTGGTTTTCTGCGAAGTGAGTTTGGTATTGCTACTTTTCGCCGTCAGGCAAAGCAAAAAATACATTGGCACACACTATTTTTCCCGCTCGGATATGCGGGAGAAGAGCTTGCTCCGCGATATTTTCACTACCGTGTCGCTGGGCGAATGTTTGTTTACTTTCCATTTGTTCGGGGTATTGCTGTATGTGCTTAACGACGAACGGTTTCGGTCGGTTTGGCTGGACAAAGTTGTGTTCTACGGTCTTCCCGTAGCCATCGTGCTGGCTCTGGGTGTGTACGGCAGCAACATTCTGCGGTTGGCAAGCGTCCGCCTCTTCAGGGAGGAATGGCTACCCATTGTAAACGAACAAGGCAACGTGATAGGCAAAGTGGCAAAGTCGGTGTCGATGAGTATGAAAAACCGCTTTCTGCACCCGGTGGTACGCATCGCCTTGGTGAACGACGGAGCTATCTACCTGCAAAAACGTTGCGAGTGCTCTACCTTCCAGCCCGATTTGCTGGACGTGCCATTTGAGAAATATATCCTTTTTAAACACGACTTAAACCTGGCTGCCCGCAACAGCATTGCCCAACAGTTGGGCGATGTGTCGCTTCCGCTTAAATTTCAACTGAAATACACTTACGAGGATAGCCACACCAAACGGCTGGTACTTTTTTACGTGGCTCGCTTGTCGTCGCCTACCGAGTTGGCATGTACGCAACGGCTGAAAGGTAAGTTTTGGACGCAAAAACAAATTGAAGATGAACTGCACTCGGGCATTTTCGGCGAGTGTTTTTTGCGAGAATACGAGTTTATGAAGCAAACCCTTCTGAACCCGATTTGCCAAGAAGCAGGCAAAGCACTATGAAAAATACATTAAGTTTGCTACCTTTGTCCGGTTTTGCAAACCAATGAGGAAAGAGAAAAACTGAGAAAAACGGTTGTTATATACATATTATGTCCCTACTTGAAAACATCAATACCCCCGGCGACCTGAAAAAGCTGGATGTAACACAGTTGCCACAATTGTGCGGTGAGTTGCGTACCTTTCTTATCGACCAGTTAAGTACCAATCCCGGACACTTCGGGTCGAGCTTGGGAGCAGTGGAACTTACGGTGGCACTGCACTACGTGTTCAACACTCCGCACGACCGCATCGTGTGGGACGTGGGGCATCAGGCATACAGCCACAAGATACTCACGGGCAGACGCGAACGTTTTCACACCAACCGTAAGTTTGGCGGATTGGCTGGTTTTCCCTCGCCCGACGAGAGCGAATACGATGCTTTTGTAGCCGGACACGCTTCCAACTCCATCTCGGCAGCTTTGGGAATGGCCGTTGCCTTCCAGCTAAAAGGAGAACACCAACGCAAGGTGGTTGCCGTAATCGGTGATGGTTCGCTCACGGGCGGATTGGCTTTCGAGGGGCTGAACAATGCGTCGTCGCAACCCAACGACCTGCTCATTATCCTCAACGACAACGATATGGCAATTGACAACAACGTTGGCGGACTCAATCAGTATCTGGTAAAACTAAACACATCGGCCACTTACAACAAAATACGCCACGATGTTTTTCAAAGGGTAAAAAATACAAATCTGATAGGCGAAAAGGGCAAAAACTCCATTCTTCGTTTCAACAACAGCGTTAAATCGCTTATTTCCAACCAGCAAAATATTTTCGAGGGGCTAAACATACGCTACTTTGGCATCGTGGACGGACACGATGTAGGCGAGCTTATTCGTATTCTGCAAAACATCAAGGATATGAAAGGCCCTAAAATTCTGCACATCAGCACTACCAAAGGCAAGGGATACGAGCCTGCGGAAAAGTCCGCCATCGAGTGGCACGCACCGGGCAAATTCAACCCCGAAACAGGCGAACGCATCATAAGCTCGTCCGAGAACAAGCCGCCCAAATTTCAGGATGTTTTTGGCAAAACGCTTGTAGAGCTTTCGTCCGAAAATACCCAAATTGTGGGAGTTACTCCCGCCATGCCCACCGGTTGCTCTATGACGTATATGATGGAAGAGTTCCCTACCCGCTCGTTCGATGTGGGCATTGCCGAAGGCCACGCCGTAACTTATTCGGCCGGATTGGCAAAAGAGGGGCTTATCCCTTTCTGCAACATCTATTCGTCGTTTATGCAACGGGCTTACGACCAAGTGATACACGATGTAGCGTTGCAAAATCTGCACGTAATTTTCTGTTTAGACCGTGCCGGACTGGTGGGCGAAGATGGTGCCACACATCACGGAGCATTCGACCTCGCCTATATGCGTACCGTCCCCAATATGATAGTAGCTTCTCCCTACGACGAACATTATCTCCGCCACTTAATGTACACGGCCGTGTATGCTGTTAATCAGCCTATTACTATTCGCTATCCGCGAGGAGAAGGACGTTTGGTAGA
>JBHBVA010000205.1:0-3661 GCA_041793355.1 Bacteroidota bacterium
ATTTCTGTTTGCAAAACAAATCCGGATGCGACAAATATTTTTCTATTCCGGTATCGCTCTGCTCTGTTTCTGTGTGGTATTCAATGTATTTGCCTATTGGCAGAAGCAACAATCCATCGCCAACAACCAAGCAATCGTGATGTCGCCCACCCTTACCGTCCGTACCACTCCCGACGAAAGTAGTAGCGAAATAGTTATGCTACACGCCGGCAGCAAACTGGTTATTCTGCAAACGCAAGGAAATTGGTATCGGATAGAGGCCCCTAATGGGGACAAAGGCTGGGTGAATAAAAACAAAGTAGAAATTATCTGATTATCCTACCAAAACATTGAATATGTGTCAGACTGCACTTCGCGAATGGGCTATTGAGTTAGTCGGCTACGAAAAGGAACTTTTTCTGTGGCTCAACTCGTTGCACGCATCTTGGCTCGACCAATTTATGTATCTCTACAGCAATATGTGGATGTGGCTTCCGCTGATGCTCACCGCTTTGCTTGTTCACACGGTGCGTGTACCTTGGAGGGAGGCACTGACGGCCGTAGTAGCCATTGCTTTGGTTTTTACCCTCTGCGACCAAATATCGTCGAGCTGGCTTAAACCCTTATTCGCCCGTCCGCGTCCCACACATTTCCCTGATATAGAGCATCTTGTACACACCGTAAATGGTTATCGGGGCGGAAAGTACGGTTTCGTTTCAGGTCATTCGGCCAATAGTTTCGGTATTGCCGTATTTATATCGTTAGTATTTCGTTACCGGATTTTCAGCATCGTAATGCTGTCGTGGGCTACTCTCACTGCATATTCTCGTATCTATTTGGGCGTGCATTTCATCACCGATATTATCGGAGGGATATTAGTAGGGGTATCGGTTGGTATTTTTGTGTATTACGGTTACATTTTTGCTCGGAAATGTATCTTAGAACATACCTGGAGTGATGCACTAAACACCCCTATTCCTCGCCAACGGGCTCATATTCTGATGTTTGTGATAGGTGGCGAGATGGCGATAATGGCTATTGCAGGACTATTTATGAATTAAGCGTAAGGTCCGCTTTTTTATTGCAATCGAGCACCTAAAATCTATAAAAATATTTCGTGCAATATTTTTATAGATTTTTTACCTCATTTTTTTTGTCATTCCATAAATAAAGCATACATTTGAGCGGTGGAATATTATTCCGAGTATCAACCTAATTAACAACATTTTTTATGGCTAAGACAATCGCATACAACGAGCTTCGCAAAGTCAAAGACTCGTTACCTGACGGTAGCATTCGCAAGATTGCTGAAACGCTGAACGTTACAGAAGAAACTGTTCGCAACTACTTTGGCGGACACAACTACGACAAGGGGAAAAGTTGCGGTGTACATATCGAACCCGGCCCCGATGGCGGCATTGTCGTGTTAGACGACACTACCATTTTGGATATGGCGGAAGATATTTTGAAGAGCCTGACACCTGCCGAGTAGGTATGTGCAAGAAAAAAGCAATCCATAGTCAGTCTCGAAAACAAACAGGTTGTCTATGGATTGTTTTTCGTTATCGGAAGTAAACAAAATCACAAATAATCACCTTTTACAGCACATATTATGAAACCCAATTTGATAACACTCGCCATACAAAGTCCTGAAAAAGCTCGCATCGTAGAGGCTGCACTCATGCAGGAGGGAGTGTTTGTACAAGTTGCTGATGTAGCACCTTACGCTCCCTACCGGTTGCCCGGCAAACGGCTAATGGTAAAGGAAAGTCAGTTGTTGCTTGCCCTCAATATCATCGAAGGACGATACATCGAATACGGAGCCGACGAGCATCTGAAACACAGCGACCACAACCCCAAAATATTAGTACCTATCGACTTTTCTGACTACTCGATGGATGCTTGCAGATTTGCCTTTCGGTTGGCAGCCGAGCGAAATGCAAAGGTAAAGATTATGCACGTGTATCTGAATCCTTACCAACCGGCGGCTTTTCCCGTTGTGGATGTATTTGCAGCTCCCCTGCAACCCTCTGCGGAAGGATTGCAGGACACATTGGAGCGTATCCGCCACGAAATGAGCGAACTGTGCAAAAATTTAGACACTGAAATAAACAACGGACATTTGCCACCCGTAAACTTTTCGTATATGCTGCGTGAGGGCTTGCCCGAAGACGAAATTCTGGATTTTGCAAAAACTTACGAGCCCGAACTGATTGTGATGGGTACCAAAGGAAAGTCGAAAAATGAGCCCGATATTGTGGGTAGCGTTACGGCCGAAGTAATGGAGCAATCCTCTATTCCCGTTGCCGTTTTACCCGAAAACAGCAATTTGCGAAGTATTGGCGATGCCAAAAATATCGTGTTTTTTACCAACTTCAGCCAACGCAATTTGGTAGCTTTTGACCACCTGATAAGCTTTGTGGGGCAAAACAATCCCAAAATATTTCTCGCTCACATTGCTTTCGACCGCAACGAGTGGGACGACATTAAAATACAGGGCTTTGCATCGTACCTGCAAAAGTCGTATCCGCACATCGAAATGGATTACGCTATTTTAAATGGAGAACGGCTGACGCAAGACATCGACAAATTTGTATCTACAAACAATATTGATATGCTGGCAGTTACAACCGGCAGACGGAATGTATTTGTACGCTTGTTCAGTGCAAGCACCGCCCGAAAAATGCTATATCACAGCCGCACTCCGATGTTTGTGCTAAAAGGTTAATTACTCAAAAAAAGCGATACAGCGAACGATTATGAAACTGAACGATTTAACAGAGATAGAAAAGGCCGTAATATTGGGTAAAGCAACCGAACCCCCTTTCACCGGCGAATACATTCGCAACAAGCGGATGGGAACGTACCTTTGTCGCCAATGCAATCAGCCGCTGTATCGGTCGGAACACAAATTTCCGTCACACTGCGGATGGCCGTCGTTCGACGACGAAATTCCCAATGCCGTAAAGCGAGTGCCTGATGCCGATGGGCTCCGCACCGAAATTGTGTGCTCGCATTGCGACGGACATTTAGGACATATATTTGAGGGGGAAGGCTTTACGCCCAAAAACGTTCGCCATTGCGTAAATTCGGTTTCGTTGCAATTTGTTCCGGAGGAAAAGCCACATAACCAGAAAGCATATTTCGCTTCAGGCTGTTTTTGGGGAACGGAATACTTCTTTATGCAGGCTCTGGGTGTGGAACATACGGCAACGGGCTTTATGGGCGGACATCTCGCTAACCCTACCTATCAAAACGTTTGTGAGGGAAATACAGGTCATTTGGAGGTGGTGGAAGTGGTCTTCGACACGCAACGAACCGACTACGAAAGTTTGGTGAAGCTGTTTTTTGAAACGCACGACTTTACCCAAACCAACGGACAAGGACCCGACATCGGCGAGCAATATCTCTCGTGCATCTTTTTTACTGACGAGCGACAATGCCGAATTGCGGAAAAATACATCCGCATACTCGAACAAAAGGGCTATAAGGTGGCTACCAAGTTGTTGCCGGCAAGTGAGTTTTGGCAGGCGGAAGCATATCATCAGCAATATTATCTGCACAAGGGGGCAAAGCCCTATTGCCACACCTACCGCAAAATATTTTAGATAAACTACTCGTATTAAAGGTATTATAATTATGAAATCGTTTTTTTCCATAACTTTTGCTCTGCTGTTTTCAG
>JBHBVA010000206.1:0-4621 GCA_041793355.1 Bacteroidota bacterium
CGAACTGCTGCGTCAGGAAAATCCGACCCATATAGCAGTAGCATTCGACCCTGCCGGAAAAACCTTTCGCCACGAGATGTACGAACAATACAAAGCTCAGCGAGAGGAAACTCCTGAGGACATCAAACTGGCTGTGCCTTACATAAAAAGCATCATAGAAGCCTACAACATCAAACTGGTAGAAGTGCCGGGATACGAAGCTGACGACGCTATTGGAACCATTGCAAAACAAGCCGAAAACGAAGGTTTTGAGGTGTATATGATGACACCCGACAAGGATTACGGTCAGCTCACCAGTCAAAAGGTTAAGATATACAAACCTAAATATGGCGACTCCGGATTTGAAGTGTTGGATGCCGATGCCGTGATGAGTAAATATGCTTTGGCACAACCTACACAAATGATTGATTATTTAGGGCTAATGGGCGACGCATCGGACAATATTCCCGGCTGTCCGGGAGTGGGACCTAAAACGGCACAAAAACTGCTTGCCGAATACGAAAGCATCGAGGGCATCTATCAAAACATTCATCTGCTAAAAGGCAGCATAAAAACAAAACTGGAAGAGAACAAGGAACAAGTGCTGTTTTCGAAACTATTGGCAACCATAAAAACAGATGTACCGATAAATTTTGTTGCTGACGAATTTTCGCGAAAAGAATGGAACGAAGAAAAACTTAAAAGCATTTTCGAAGAGTTGGAGTTCCGCACATTGTTGCAACGAATATTGGCAAAAAACGGAGAGGTGCAAAATCAAACCAAATCGACCCTCGTTCAAGGTGATTTGTTTGCCGAATTTGCAGACAACGGCACAGACGAACAAAAATATTCAAATCTCAGCGACTTAAAAAGCACACCACATAATTATTATCTTGTTGAAAAAGAAGAAGATATAGACCAACTTGTAGCTAAAATTCTTGATCAGAAATTTTGTGCTTTTGATACCGAAACCACAAGTATCGACCCACTTTCGGCTCATCTGGTAGGAATGTCGTTCTGTTTTACCAAAAATGAAGCATATTACGTGCCTGTGCCGACAGAATTTGAAGAGGCAAAAAAAATAGTCGAAAAATTTAGAGATTTTTTACAATCCGAAAAAATTACGAAAGTAGGGCAAAATATCAAATACGATATGTTGGTACTCCGCAAATACGGAATGCTGATAGATGGTCCTATTTTCGATACAATGGTAGCACATTACCTCATCAATCCGGAAATTCGCCACAATATGGATTATTTGGCAGAAACTTATTTGAACTATCGAACTATTCATATAGACGAACTAATAGGTGCAAAAGGTAAAAAACAACGAAGCATGGCAGATTTGCAACCGGCAGAAATATTGGACTATGCTGCCGAAGATGCCGACATTACGTTGCAACTAAAAGAGATTTTTGAAAAAGAAATAGAGGCACAAGGATTATCTAACTTACTGTACAACATAGAGTTACCTCTTATAAAAGTACTCTGTGAAATGGAAGCCACCGGTGTGCGAGTGGATACGCAGGCTCTAAAAGAATATTCGGTACAACTGACCGAAAAATTACTAGTTATAGAACAAGAAATCAAGCACTTGGCAGGTGTAGATTTCAATATAAACTCAGCCAAACAAGTGGGCGAAGTACTATTCGAACGTTTGCGGATAGTAGAAAAAGCCAAGAAAACCAAAAGCGGGCAATACACCACCGGCGAAGAGGTATTGGAAAGTTTAAAAGATAAACATCCGATAGTAGCCAAAATATTAGAATACAGAGGTTTGCGAAAATTACTCAGCACCTATATAGATGCTCTGCCACAGCTCATCCATCCGCAAACGGGAAAAATTCATACCTCGTACAACCAAACAGTTACGGCAACCGGTCGTCTTAGTTCGGTAAATCCTAATTTACAAAACATCCCCATCAAGGACGAGGAAGGACGAGAAATTCGTCGCTCATTCATCGTGGACGAGGGATTTACCTTTCTATCGGCAGACTATTCGCAAATAGAGCTGCGTATAATGGCACATCTGAGCCAAGACCCTTCGATGATTGAAGCATTTACACACAATCAGGACATACACGCAGCCACCGCAGCAAAAATATATAAAGTTGATATTCAAAATGTTACCTCCGATATGCGTCGTAAGGCAAAAACCGCAAACTTTGGTATCATTTATGGTATTTCAGTATTCGGACTGGCAGACCGCCTGAATATTCCTCGAAACGAGGCTAAAGAACTGATAGAAGGGTATTTCAGCACCTATCCTCAAGTGAAAGAGTATATGGACGAAAGCATACAAAAAGCTAAAAATCAAACATTTGTAGAAACTGTTTTGGGACGTAAACGTTATCTGCCCGACATCAATTCGCGAAACGCCATTGTGAGAGGATATGCCGAACGAAATGCCATAAATGCCCCCATTCAAGGTAGTGCCGCCGATATTATCAAGGTGGCAATGATTAACATTCACAATCGTTTGATAGACGAAAAACTTCGTTCGAAAATGATTTTGCAAGTACACGACGAACTAAACTTCAGCGTTGCCAACGACGAATTGTTACACGTGGAACAATTGGTAAAAGAGGAAATGGAAAAAGCCTTTACCCTATCCGTTCCACTATTAGTAGAAGTAGGCAAGGGTAAAAACTGGCTGGAAGCTCATTGATAATAATTGATTGAAAATAAATAATTTATATGCAATACATCGACCAAATAATACTCATCTGTGTAGGCTTGTTTATAGCATTCAGCCCCTCCACATTTGTACGCGGATACGACAAAAAAGCCCAAAAAGCAATGACAATAGTAAGAATCATCGGATTTGGGTTAGCCACATTTTTTGTTGCCAACATTGTGTATCTTCACTTCATAAAAAAGTAGAAAAAAACGTGCAAACACTTCTCTCTATGCAGGAATATTTTCTGCAAAATATTGATAGCTTTGGGTACGCAGGCTTGTTTGTTGTATGCTTTTTGGCAGCAACCATCATTCCGTTTAGTTCCGATTTTTTATTTGCGGCAATGGTTCCCTTTCCCCAGTTTTCGCCCTGGATACTCATTGCCGTTGCCACCGCAGGCAACACCGCAGGCGGAATGACCAACTATTACATAGGCAAACAAGGTAACATACTTTGGATAGAAAAGTACTTGAAAATAAAGGAAGAAAAAATACTGAAAATGCAAAAATGGCTGCAAGGCAAAGGCGGAGCCTTGATGGCATTTTTCAGCTTTGCCCCATTTGTAGGCGATGTAATGGCAGTAGCATTGGGATATATGCGTGCCAATACTGCCACTGTGTGGATAAGTATGACGTTGGGCAAACTTAGTCGCTTTATAGTTGTTTATTATGCAATGAAGTACGGTATAGAATTTTTCAACTAACAGATTATCAATACATTATGCCAACCATATTGTTCAATAGTATTGTGTTTGGTCCCGTTCGCAGTCGAAGATTGGGTATATCTCTGGGTATCAACTTATTACCTACAAACGGGAAACGTTGCTCGTTCGATTGTATCTATTGCGAATGCGGTTACAACAAGGATTTCAAAACCGATGCTCCCCTACCCTCGCAGGAAGCTGTTCGCAACGAATTGCGAACCAAACTGCAACAACTGCAAACCGAAGGTATCGTGCCGGACGTAATAACATTTGCAGGCAATGGCGAGCCTACAATGCATCCTCGCTTTGCCGAAATTATAGATGATACCATTGCTTTGCGAAACGAATTTTTTCCGAAAGCAAAAATCAGCGTACTATCCAATGCCGTACATCTGAACAAAGAAAGTGTATTTGCCACCCTGCAAAAAGTGGACAACAATATCTTGAAGCTCGACTCCGGAATTTTGGAAACTATCCAACTAATGGACAGACCATTGCTGCCAAGCTACAGCATAGAGCGACAAGTGCAATTACTAAAACGTTTTGAGGGAAATTTCACCCTGCAAACAATGTTTTTACGAGGTACACACGAAGGCAAGCGGATAGACAACACTACTGAAGAGGAAGTAGAAGCGTGGCTAAAGCTCGTAGAAGAGCTAAAACCACGCGAAGTGATGATTTATACTATAGACCGTGAAACGCCCTCAAAACAGCTGGAAAAAGTGCCTGTGCAGGATATGCAAAAAATAGCCGAACGCGTGCAAGCCTTAGGCATACGCACAAGCGTATCGGGATAATAAGAAGAGAGGGATTATTCAAAAATAGAACAATTCCTCTTGTCTTTCTATATAAACAATTCCTCTAAAATTTTCGGTAAATCCTCATCTAAATCGCCGTTGTAATCTGTATGCGGAATGTTTAATTTTTCAAGTGCCAATTTAAATCGTTTGTATCCGCTTTTATCTCTTAATGCCACCCAATTAACGCCCAATTGGTCGCACTGATTTTTGTTTTGTTGAGAAAGCGTATCGGCAACAAAAAGGTTGCTATTTCGAGCAATTATTGCATCCGCACTTTCGGGATTTCCTTTGCCCATTAGTTTAACTTCACATAAGTATTCTTTGCCGTTGTTGAGTAAATAAAAATCAATTTCCCTATCCACTTTTTTCCCTTTGTCTTTTACAAAATGCGAAGCATTGTAGTTGATTTCGGGAACTTGATACATTTTACACAAAGTTAGCATCAAGTATTTTTCGGCA
>JBHBVA010000207.1:0-5240 GCA_041793355.1 Bacteroidota bacterium
ATGTCGGGAGTGGCCTTTCTGAAAACGTTGCCTTATGCCGATACCGACCGCATCGGGGTGCACGGCTGGAGCTTCGGCGGATTTATGACACTCAACCTGATGCTTCGCCATCCCGAAACCTTCAAAGTGGGTGTGGCAGGCGGTGCCGTAACGGATTGGAAGCTGTATGAAGTGATGTATGGCGAACGCTATATGGACAGCCCCAAGGAGAATGCTGATGGCTACAACGAAACTAGTATGTTGCTGAAAGCCGGCAACTTAAAGGGTCGCCTACTGATGATTCACGACGATATGGACGATGTGGTTGTGCCTCAGCATCTTAGCGAGTTTCTCCGTGCGTGTGTCAAAGCCGGCACACATCCCGATGTGTTCATTTATCCCGGACACGGACACAATGTTTCGGGTACGGACCGTGTGCATCTGCACGAGCAAATTACACGCTATTTCGATGACTTTTTGAAGTAGATGCCTTACGGAAAAAAGGCGGTACGCATTTTCTTCGGGAAGTGCGTACCGCTTTGTTTTTTTTTGCGTGGCTCTGATGCCTCTGCCGTGCGAAAACGAAAAGAGTGCCGTATGTATGCAATAGTATCGAAAAACCTCCGCCCCGATTTTTCGCAAGCCGACAGGCGGAGGCACTTTTTTACCCTTTTCTATTTTTCAAACGCAAGGTATTGCCACAGTAAAACAATACCCAGACCTCCATCCCCTGCGGGAAACGGGCAATGCAAAAACGCTGGGAGGAGTGAATGCTTTACGTTTATCGCTCCATCAGGAAAACGGGACAATATACATGTGGATAAGCACTACCAATGCCTGTTCCTGCGTCGGTGGCTCCGACTCTCATAATTATTGCTGTTTGGGCGTTATATGTATCGCGTGTCCAGCAACGGAACTCGGAATTGATGCCGTCGGTGCTGGTGGCCACTTGTCGGAGGAATCCGTAAAACGGAATAGTACGCACCACGTCGGCTGTATTGTTGCTGCTCCAGAAAGCTTCGGTGGCAACGTTTGCAATGGTAGCCGACGAGCTTGCTCCCAAATAGCGTGCCGTAACTTTCAGACGCGTCAGATTGTTGGCTGCATCCGCCACATATTGGTAGCGGAATGCCGTGCGGTTGTAGTTTTTGTCGTCCTTGAAGCGTACTGCGTACGAGATGCCGGAACCAGTGTTCACATAGTCGGCCAAGTAATTCTTAGTCAGAGTGCCTATTTTCACATCCTCCTCCGCTACGTTGTACATATTTCTGTTTTTTGCCCAATCTACAGGAAATATAATGATGTCGTTTATGCTGTTGTACGCCGGAATGATAGCTTTCAGCTCGTTGTAGGTGGGCAGCGAATATCTTTTGGTAGCTATGGTTATGGGGTTGCCAAACTTGGCAATGGCTTGACTTTGCGTGAAAAGCCCCACGCCGGTGTTGTTGGTTTTGTAGTCCGAAACAAAGGCAGTACCGGCCTGATTTACAACCTTATCCGAAAGGTAACTGAGCGAAACGCGTGGCGTCCCCGACGGAGCTGCAGCCGTCCACGCATACCAGCTTGCATCCACAGCACCGGATACAGCATCGCTCCCCAGCGAAAGCACTACACTCATCGACTTTCCGTCGGCCAATGCTTGGGTGGTAGATAGCACTCTGGTGGTAAATGCCACATCCAACGTCTCTCGTGTAAAAGCCATTATGGGGCGTGTGGTGTCGTTCACGTCGTGTGGCATCACCCACATATAGTACCATCCGCTGCTTTGTTGTGCCGGCAGCGTAAGCTGGCTGGGCAATTCCATACCTATGTGCATCCTGCCGTAAGGGTTGGCTCGGAGTGTTGCCTCCTGAAAGTTGATGAAAACAGAGTTCGAAAAACGAGCATTTCCAAACAATACTTCGCTTATCTTTTGCTCCTGTGCGGTGGTGTTTTTAAACTGCAATCGCAACAACGTTCCCTGAGGTTTGAAGCTGAGAGTAGTGGTTTCCAACACTGTTCCCGTGCTGTTTAGCGAGGTGTTTACCCAGTTGGCAATGTAAGGCACATTCACATCTACTCGCGACGCACTGTTGGCCACCGCCAGTGTGTTGTATGCACCCATCGCCACACTGTATTGCCCCACAAAAATGTCGTCGGTAGCAAACGTTTTTCCACCCACTTCGCCCATCAGCACAGCCCCTATTTGGTAGTTGCCTTGCCCGTTGGGTACGGTAATTTGTCCGGAGTAGGTAGCCGTGTTTTTACCTGTGCGGGTGAACACCAAATTCTGAATTACGGGTGTTCCGCTGGTGCCTTGTTTCACGGCTACGCGGATGTTCAGATTTTTGCCCTCAGCCAGATGAACGCCCGTAACGGCTCCGGCCGCACTTGCATTTACGTCAAAAAGCACACGCAAGTTTTCGTCCTCTTGGTGCATTGTCAAGTTGGCATACACCTGCTTGGTTGCCTGTTCGGTTTTATGTGTGTCTGCATTTTCCAGGTCGCTTCCGCAGGATGCGAAAGTGAGTATGGCAACTGCCGCTGCCCATAAATTACTGATTTTCATTGTTCTTTTTTTGTTTTTGATTAATCTGAAAAAATAAATACTGTTTGTGTGTTTGCTACAGAGAGGGCAGGAGGTTATTTCCATTCCTGTTCGCCGGTAAAACTACCGAATCCGGCCCCCACGTCGTTGCCCCAGCTACCCTCTCCGGCAAAGCTGCCGAAATTGGCTCCCACGTCGTTGCCCCAGCTGCCCTCTCCGGTAAAGTTTCCGAAATTGGCTCCCACATCGCTCCCCCAATCGCCTTGACCTGTGAAGCTTCCCAAAAAGGCCCCTATGTCGTTCCCCCAGTCGCTACCACTGCCGAAGCTCCCGAAGTTTGCATTGATGGTGCCGGGGTACGATAGCGTGCTTAGCAAACTGTGGGCAACTGTTGCCATTGTGGCTGTTGCTTTTGGCTGAATGTAGTTTTCTTTTGCTTGCTTTACATACATAATTTGTACTAAAAATTTGAACTACTGTGAATTAACTCGTTTGTGCCGTTCGCTTTTTTTGCTCCTCACTTTGTTGAGAAAAAGCTCAAAGGGCAAAGCCCTTTGGAATAAAAAAAGCCACTGCTGTACGCCATTTGCTACGTCGCAAAAGTAGGGCGGAGATTTTTTTTCTTTCCGTTTTTTCCCCGAAAGGGAAACATCTTTTTTCCGCCGATGGAATTTTTCTTTTCCGCTAAAGAGTAAGGGACCTTTCTTTCTCCCGCAGGGGGAGCTTTTTTAGAAACGGCGTGCAAAGCAAAAAAAAAAAAAAAAACGTCGGGCCAAATTTGACCTGACGTTTAACAGTATTTTAACGTTGTGTAAAAAAGCAGCTACCATTGAGCTACTCTTTTTTAAATTGGGGGAGAAGCAGCGGATTGCTTGCTTCCGTTTTTTTAATAGCGTCCCCTGCCGAAACCGTTGCCTCTGCTCGAAAAATTGTTGCTTTTTCTATCTTCTTTGGGGCGGGCCACGTTCACCACGATGGTTCTGCCTTCAAATTCCGAACCGTTTAGGGCCTCTATGGCAGCCTTTCCTTCCTCTTCGTTGGGCATTTCCACAAAGCCAAAGCCTCGTGAGCGACCTGTTTCGCGGTCGGTAACTACATTGGCACCGGCCACTTCGCCATACCTCGAAAACAACTCCTGCAAACTTTCGCTTTGTGTGCGAAAATTCAAACTTGAAACATAAATGTTCATTTTACTAAATACTTTACTTTTTATAAAAAACTAATTGCAGTGAATGTACGCCACACAAGGAGGGGGCACCCACTATTTTCAAACAAAGGAGAAAATTCTTCGGAAACGATTTTTTAGGATGGAAAGACTCGTTAAACAAATACCGAGCGAAACATTCGCTAATAAAAAAGAATTCAAAAAAATACGCTCGACTGTTCGACGTGGCAAAGATACGGAAATAAATGAATATCCTCCTCATTTTGAATAAAATATTTGTGCGTGTCCGAAAAATAAGCATTCGGAGATGCTCCCTGCAATAGAAAAATTTTCGTTCGTTTTGTGAAAAAGTATTTGGAAGTTTAGAATAAATGAATTATACTTGCAATACATATCTAACCTAAAATGTTATAAAATATAGGATTTGGATGTGTTTTAACTTAAATAATTGAGTAAATACCTGCTTTTGAAATAACAACAGTGTGGTGGATGCTCTACTATGAAACAAAACAAATGAGAAAAACAAAATGGTAAATAACTACGGTTTTATAAGCTATTGTATTTCTGATGTATATGCAATATTTGCAGATATTTGAATTTTCTTTTTTAATAAATACAAAATCAACAAAGCAGAACATTTATGAAGTGTGAAAAGCAACAAGTAAACTTCGCTCCTTGGCGAAGAAACCTGAACAGACTTGCTGTGTTCGGTTGCTGTGCTTTGCTGTTTGGAGCGGTATCCGGTACGGTATCGGCTCAAACAACGGGCAAGGCAACTACGGAGAAGTCTGGAAAACGAATGTTTAGAGGTCAGGTAGTAGAGGCCGGCAACGGCGACCCTGTGATTGGTGCTACCGTGCAGTTGAAAAAGAACAAATCTGTGATTACAGCCACAGATAGCGACGGCTACTTCTCTATTCAGGCAGACCCCAATGATGTATTGATAATCAAGTTTTTGGGTATGCAAACGGTAGAGGTGGAAGCTCGTTTGGCTGCACAAGTGCAAATGTCGGAAGAGACGAAAAGCCTCGATGAGGTGGTAGTTGTGGGTGCGGGTACACAAAGAAAAATATCCGTGTCGGGTGCTATCACCAGCATCAAAGGAGAATCGTTGCGTATGCCGTCATCATCGCTTACAACGGCTTTTGCCGGTCAGTTGGCGGGGGTGATTTCATCTACCACCAGCGGTGCTCCCGGTTCGGCAGCCGAGTTCTACATCCGTGGTGTTTCCACGTTTGGCGGACGTACTACGCCACTGATTATGTTGGACGATGTGGAAATCTCGGTACAAGACCTTAACAACGTGCCCGCCGAAACTATCGAAAGTGTTTCTGTGCTGAAGGATGCTTCGGCTACGGCCATCTACGGTTCGCGGGGTGCCAACGGGGTGATGGTTATTAAAACCAAGAGCGGACGCGAAAATGAACGTACAAAAATCAATATGACTTTCGAGCAGTCGTTTAATGCTCCGATGCGTTTCCCACGCTTTGTGGACGGTGCTACGTGGATGGAGCTGTATAACGAGGCTCAGTTGGCTCGTAACCCTAATGCAAGGCTACGCTACTCGCA
>JBHBVA010000208.1:0-8814 GCA_041793355.1 Bacteroidota bacterium
GTAATCTTTTGGTCGGTGATTTGGGCATAAATTTGCGTGCTGGCAATGGACGAATGTCCCATCATCTTTGCAATACTCTCTATCGGAATACCTGCCTCCAAAGTCAGCGTGCCGAAACTGTGGCGACCGACGTGGTAGCCCAGCGGAGTACGAACGCCACACGCCAAGCCCACGGCTTTGAGATGGGTAAGTAGTTTACCCTTGCTTATCGTATCGGGGAAAATCTTGTAATCCTCCTTGCTATTCTCTTTCTTGTAAAGCAAAAGTATCTGCTCCGCTATCGGGTGTAGTGGGATTAGGCTCTCGACTTCTGTCTTTTGTTGTGTCTTGCGGATACATCGTTTTCCCTCACTATTCACCTGAGTTCGATTAATGATTTTGAGTAAAAGCATTAATCAAACTCAGGTTGGTAACGGAACTTCTGCACAAATCCACGCTTTCTGCACTTAATCCCTCTGTGCAAATCACCGAGATATGGCACAAATTGCTCTCATTTCCATTTACTTAACTCCCATCCTCTCTCTAATGCCCTTTCCGCTGATAGTTCTAGGTCCTTACACACATCAGCCTTCTTATCCTTCAAAAAAAAAAAATCAAGGACAACTTTTTCAAAACTCTTTTGAATATTATAGACCCAAATTCCACATCTCTACATCGCAAAACTGCACGAAGAGTTTGCTTGGCATGTACAAGCCTCAAAAGTCAGATTACTCTTATTCTTTCTTGTTTTGACTATATCTTTAACTCTTGCCAGACGGAGAAAGCCCCCATTACAGCACCTTTAGGGCTGCTTTTATCACCTGTTCGATGGTAGCGTTCGGCATCTGCTTTGCAATGGTTGCCACCGCCTTTTGCGAAGCCGCTTGGGTAAAGCCCAGCATCACCAATGCGGACACCGCCTCATCCGCATTGGCGTTGGCAACAACGGCTGTTGTACCAACTGAGGTTAGACTACTCTCCACTTTTATTTTATCCTTCAGGTCCACAATAATGCGTTGAGCTGTCTTCATCCCGATGCCTTTCACCCCTTTCAGCAAATTGACGTTGCCCGAAGCAATTGCAGCCTCTAACTCACCTGCCCCCAACGACGAAAGTATCATCCGAGCCGTGCCGGCTCCTACGCCTGATACGCTGACAAGTGCTAAAAATAACTCTCGCTCGTGCTTATCGGCAAAGCCGTACAAAAGATGTGCATCCTCGCGAATAGCCTCCACCACATAGAGTTTCATTTGCCTGTTTGCCCCGATGGCAGTATAAGTATTCAGCGAAATATGCAGATGATACCCCACTCCATACGCTTCTAACGTTACCGAAGCTGGTTGCAATTCGGCAACCTCCCCTTTTATATAGTCTATCATTCGGTTTTCAATTATTTACAAACACAAAAATCCTTTTTCCCTCTGTAAAGATAAGACAAAAGCAACTCCCCCACAAATAAGTAGAGAAGTCGCCTTGTAAAAAAACGTGCATCTACACAACGGTTATGCCTGCTGTTCGCCCTCTTCCAACACGGGGACAATCAGCTTGTAACCTTTACCGTGTATGTTGATAATTTCGATATTCGGCTCAGCCTTGAACAGTTTACGCAACTTAGTGATATACACGTCCATACTACGGGCATTGAAATAGTTGTCGTCCACCCAGATGTGTCGCAAAGCCAAGTTACGCTCCAAAATATCGTTGGCGTGAGCACACAATAGCGACAACAATTCTGCTTCCTTCGTTGTCAATTTGATAGGACCGCCGGTGCTGAGTTGCAATGTTTGCTTTTGGGTGTCGAAAGACATATTGGCAAACTGGTAGAATTGCTTCTCTTTCACCTTTTTACCGCGTACACGGCGAATAATGGCCTCAATACGCATCACCAACTCTTCCATACTGAACGGCTTGGTGATATAGTCGTCGGCACCAGCCTTAAATCCTTCCAGAATATCATCTTTCATATTCTTGGCGGTGAGGAAGATGATGGGTACATCAGGATTGATGGAACGAATCTCTTTCACCAACGTGATACCGTCTTTTTTAGGCATCATCACGTCCAACACACACAAATCGTATTTTTCTTTCACAAAGCCTTTGTAGCCGGCATCGCCATCGGGGTAAAGGTCTGTGTCGAAACCTTTTGCCTGCAAATATTCTCTCAAAAGCATACCGAGGTTTTCGTCGTCCTCGCACAAAAATAATTTCAATCTCTCTTCCATAATTCTCTATTGTTTAATGATTGGTAATTGTATAATAAACGTTGTTCCCACGCCCAAATTGCTCTCTGCCTTGATGCTACCTTGATGGTCGGTTACTATTTTGTGCACATAAGCCAGCCCCAGTCCAAAGCCTTTCACATCGTGCCTGTTGCCTGTGGGCACACGGAAAAAACGGTCAAATATCTTTTTCACGTACTCTTTTTTGATGCCTATACCATTATCTTCAACTCTGATAATTAGCTTATTACCATCGTTCAAAGTACGAATCATCAACTTCAAGGGCACTTCCTCTTTTTTGTACTTCACGGCATTGTCCAGCAAGTTGAACAAGACGTTTGTAAAGTGCATTTCGTCCACACTCACCAGCGAATTTTCGGCTTGCAAATCGATGTCTATCTCTCCGCCAAACTTTTCCACCTTCAGCTGAAAAGTGCTTGCCACGCTTGCCACCACATCGTTTGCATCCATCTCCTTAAACTTAAACGTTGCTCGTTGTTTCTCGAACAGCGACATCTGCAACACCTTTTCTACCTGAAAACTAAGACGTTTGGTTTCGTCGTTTATCACGGTGGAAATGTGCTTGAACATACCGGGCGATTTCATCACCGCTTCATCTTTCAGCATTTGTGCTGCCAGCGAAATGGTGGAAACGGGCGTTTTCAGCTCGTGTGTCATATTATTGATAAAGTCGCTCTTCATTTCCGACAGACGTTTTTGCCTGAAAATAAGCACGATAGAAACGATAAACGTTACCAACAACACCACCGTAAACATCACCGAAGGTACAAAAAGCGAAATAGCACTGGCTATGTATTCACCACGAGTGGGAAACACCACTTTCAAAAAATAGCGATGGGCAGGCGGGTCGTTCTGAAAAAGTGCCTGTGTATATTCATCTTCCTCGTTATCAACCACATAATTCCCCTGACTGTACAATACGGTCTCCTGCTTGTCGATCACCTTGAAGCGGAACGGCACCATAATACCGTTGTTTGTAAGTTCCGCTCTTATCATACCCGATAAGCTTCTGTAATCCAATCGTTTATCGATAGGTTCAGAGGGAGCTTTGTGTAAGAGGTTATCCATCACCTCGTCCAGTAACTCCTTTTGAGCAAAAAAACGTTTGCGACGATTTTCCTGCATCTCAAAAGAGGTTTTCGAAATAGATTTGCTACCGTGCTTGGGCGATAAAAACACGCTCGGAGTCTGCTTTGAAATGGACAACGAATAATCGTATGTGTGCACAGCTGTGCCGTCGTCCAACAGCACCGTTGTGTCTCGCCCCATTACAAACGGGAAGCCATCGGCCCCGAAAGCTCCCTGACGAGACATTTCGCGATAGCCTTGCTCCAAATAGCGTTTGGTTTCCTCAATATCCAGATTACGGGCTACTTCGTAAAGGCTACGACGAACGGCTTCGTCAAATTGGTCGCTCCGCGATTTCACCGTAACACGGATAGAACTAATTTGCAAATACAGCAAGCCAAAAAACGCAAACGCCATAATGCCTGCCAGCAACCAAATCGTCGTTTTTTTCACAATTGCATCTCCCTTTCTCTTAAAATATCGCTTTTTGAAGCAATCTACACATTTATTTGGAAAAGCAAAGGTAGAAGTTATTTTGATTGAATATTATACATTAGCGTTAAATTTTATCAACAAGCTAATATTGTGATGTATTTTTAAATTCCTCCATTTTGGATCCTACTAAAAAAAATAGAACATAACTCACTTATTATCAATAATATTACAAGCAACGCAAAAAGATTTACGACTAAAATAAAGGGCAGATTACATTAACAAGTTTTTTTCTCATTCAGGCTACTTATTGCAGATAAGCACCATTTTTCACGTATCATACACCTCTACTACGGGATATAAAATACGTATTGCATCCGTCTGTAGAGTTAAAACCCCGAAATACTCTACACATTTAACCTTTGAGTTTTATATTTTTACAGTGTTGTATAAGCAGGACATCTTCATTTCACACGTCTTTTTTTGCAGGAAAGCAACAAGCGGAGCTTCTGTCAAAACTCCGCCCGTACCAAACTATCGCAAAAAATACTTATTCGCTCACTACTGCCACTTTGGCCACTACCCCATCGGCTCCATCATCGGTGGTGGCAAAAATCAGGTAAATTCCTGTTTTTACACGTACACCTCTTATATCCTTGCCATCCCACACATAGGTGCCACCTAATGAGGTACCCTTGTGTATGATATTGCGGTTGAGGTCAGTAATTCGCACCTCAGAATCGGCCATTAAGCCTTGAATCACGATGTTGCCGTAGTAATCGGGCCTAACGGGATTGGGATATACTTTAACGTCGGAATAGTCCGTCCGCCCCGAAACATATTCACTTCGAAACGAAACAATCCCTTTGTCCGTACCAATAAACACCTCCCCCGTCTCTTCGTCCACAGCCAACGATATAATGCGATTGGATGGTAAAATACTATTTTCGGTAGTGAAATGGTAACGCATTGTTTGATTATCGGCACTGATAAGATACACCCCGCTGTTTTCCGAACCAAACCATTTTTGATTTGCTCCGTCTATGGCCATTGCATTCAGATGAACCCCTTCCAAAAGTATATCGGCCAAATTTGTTCCGTCGTTACGAGGTATTTTTATTTTATTGATTACCAAATTGTTATTCACCACATTTGCAGTATTGGAGATGCGAAAAGGTCCCACTTTGGTTGCTAACCACACGTAACCGTCTTTGTCCTCCTTTACTGCGTGAATTGCCTCCGTACTGATATTCGCTCCGTCTTGGTCGGTAAAGGTGGAAATGTATTGCTTTTGGTCGTCGGCCGTATTATCAAGCGTGCCATTGTCATTCCACAAAAGCAAAGTACCATTGTGTATGGAAGTTGTTATCCATTTGGTGCCATAGCGGTCGATAAGGATATTGGACACCGTTTTGCGTGTATCGGCCACTTCTGCAAGCGAATAGCCCCGCCATTGCCCATCTGGCAACAAGGCTTTTATCGGTTTATCCACCAGCTGATTAGACATCCACAAATTGTTGGAGGCATCGAAAGCCAAAGCCGCAATGCGAACATAACTTGTTTTGCCGAAAATATCTTGTAGCGAACTGTTGTCGGAAGTATAATTTTTCACGCACTCTGTTCCGTTAAATTCGTAAAGCCCTTCGCCCCAGCTGGATATATAAACTTTGTTTTCATCCTCCGGATGGATAGCCAAAGCGGTGAAATCTTTTGCCGTGGCGTTAATAGTGCGAATTTGCTCCAAACTTGAGTTTTTCCACGAAATACCATCAAATACCGAATAGGCTGCATCGTAGGCGTAACGGTCGTAGAAATAGCCTCCACCCACAATATGCAACTTACCTTTGTGATACTGCATGGCAAACGGGTAGTTGGTTAGTGGTCCGTTTTCGTGTAGCTTGCTTTTCACGGTTTGCGTGGCCGGTTCTCCATTGGCAAACTGCACGTGAGACAGCTGATTGCCATAAGTGCCTATCCATACGTTGTTGGTGCCTTGCCACACAGCAGCTTGCATCGTACCAAGCTGTGTGTGATGACGGGTGTAAGTATCTATATCGGTAAAGGGGTATAACACATTATCCCTGTAAATCAGCATTTTATTATTATCATCAAAGGTATCCATATAGTACAACGGACTATCCACCAGCGAGGTTTTGAATGTTCCCCCCGCATCCATTCGGCCCACAAATTTATTTTTCACGAGGAAGTGCAACTGCCCTTTGAATACTTTCAGTACCGTTATTTCGGTATCGGCAAAAGTAGTCGGAGCATTGGCAAAGGCCGACTGTATGGGTAGTAGCGTCCACACAGTTTTATCTTGAATGTTAGCCGCAGCATCTGCCATCTTCACTCCGGAGGCGGTGGCTATATATATTTTTCCCTCCAATTCGGCAGCCGAGTTTACTCTTTCGTTCAATATTACGGATGCTGTAATTTCGGCTTTCTTCACATCCACCACCGAAAGGCCAAAGTTTGTAGCAACAAATGCTTTTTCTCCTGATGCAGAAATACTTACTATTGTTTTGTCGATATTCCATATTGAATTTTTAATCCCGGCCACTGTTGCCATATCACCGTTTTGATACACCAACTGCACTGTTGCATCCTCAAAGGCAAGCACCAAGCATTTTCCCGCCTCCGAATAGCAAATGTCCACAACTTTGTCGTTATGCAAGTGGGGATAGGTGGAAAATACCTCATCATTTATATCGTATGCAAATACCTTTCCGTCGGTTATACCATAAATTACGTCCTGCCCCAATTGCAGTTTGGTTATATCCTTTGCGTACGAGTACAGCGTTTTCCAGCGGTCTGAAGCCATACCCGTTGCGGGAAACATAATGGCCAATAAAAATAACCGATACAGAATCGGCAACCGTAAGAGTTTGAATGAAAACATTTTTCTTCTTCTCCTTTCTTTCTACAGTCGTGATGTAATGAACCGGGCTAACTCTTTCACGGCCAAAGCACGATGACTTATTTTATTCTTCACCTCATCGCCCAGCTCTGCAAATGTTTGTGTCTCACCTTCGGGACGGAACACCGGGTCGTAACCAAATCCCGCCTCTCCGCGACATTCTGTGGTAATTTCCCCCTCTATTTTTCCCTCAAACAGATACTCGCTATCTCCCTCCACCAGAGCTATCACTGTGCGAAAACGGGCTTTGCGGTCAAGCGTATGTTGTAGTTCGTTTAGTAGCTTGGCAATATTGTTGCGGGCCACGCAATCTTCTCCGGCGTAACGTGCCGAATATACACCGGGAGCGTTATTTAGGGCTTTCACCTCCAAGCCTGTATCGTCTGCAAAGCAATCGAGGTGATAATGTTGCTTCACGTAACGAGCTTTTATCAAAGCATTTGCCTCTAACGTATCTCCCGTTTCGGGAATATCGGCGTGGCAACCGATGTCCTTGAGCGACAACACCTCTATCTGCCCGTGCAAAATAGCACGCACTTCGTTTAGTTTGTGCGAATTGTTTGTAGCGAACACATAACGCTTTTTCATATTTCTCTCTTTTTTTGTATAAAAATTATTCCTCCAAACGTCCTCTGACAAAACGTCTTTTGACTGCGAATATTGCAAACGCCCGGTAGCGAAAAAAGAAAAAAGACACGCCTCTTCTGTTTCAAGCGTATCTTCTTATCTTTTTATCCTAAACGGGATGAGAAAACGTATGTCGTCTTATCTTACGGCTATTTTCTTCACCACACTACCCACCTTTACAATGTACAAGCCCTTAGGCAGATTGACAGCATATTCGTTGGTACCGGCTTTCACCTCAATTGAGGCTACGTTTACGCCCAATACGCTGTAAATATTCAATCTGTCGGCCACAGGCAAGTTACCAACGTATAGCTTTCCGTCGGTTACTTTTATCTCTACCGCCGCAGAAACCTCAACGGCCACTGCATCTGCTTGCAACCCCAACGAATAGGCGGGTACTGCCAAACCAAACATAACCACAGCCCCCAAAAGTATCTTATGTAAATATTTTGCCATATTTTCAAGCCTCCGCATAATTGTACGTTTGGCAAAGATATAATTTATTTCTTTACTTTCACAACTCACGGGTAAAAAAAGTAGTATTTGCGGTCGAAATTGTCTCTTACTGTATATCCGGATACCTTATCTGTTCGGGAGAATACCAATTCACAGCATTTACACTGCTCCGAAAAGCATGTGAAAGAAATATTCAGAAAATTCACCTACCGAATCACCCTTGCCCAGCGGGCTTCTACCAACATCACGGGAAAAAGGTCTTTTTCTGTCCAGCGAGCATTCCACCTGCGGATGGAAAATTTGCGGATGCAAAGAATACCTAATTGATTATCTGTATCTTGCGGATAGAATCGTCCCACTTTCATTTTGGCAACATCTGCTTCGGTTATTTCAGTCAGAGCAGCCTGATGTTTTACGAATGATGCGTTGTGCCTATTTTGCCCCGTAGAGGCAAGTGCAAACACCTTGCCTCCCTGCACCAGCAGAGGATAAGCAAAAGCGGTTTGAAACATATCTTTCCGTTTCAACAAATTATCGGTAAGATGCTTACGCACAGCCTTAAACCAAATGGTAGCCACCACGAACAACACAAAGTAGGGAACGGTGTACCACGAAAGCAAGCGTTCTATTTTCAGCAGATACAGCATCGAAAATATACTCATAAACAGCAATATAGCAGGAGCTACATAAAGCCAACTCTTCCACTTGTGTGAAAACGGAATGTACCACCGTTTCACAGTGTTATCTTGCTCAAAATCGGCAAGTTGCTTGCTGTTGGGGTTCATACTCATCTCTTCCTATTTTTTGAAATAACTATCCAACACGTTTTTAGCTGCGGCAAACGAAGTGATACTGTTCGACAATACCAACTGTTCGTTGCGTTGTAATGCCTCCACCACCTGCGGATGGTTGTAGAAGTTCGATTTCAACTGCTCGTTGATGCTTTCGTACATCCAAAATTTTGCTTGCTCGTTTCGGCGATGGTGGAAATAGCCGTTGTCGTTCACAAAACGGATGTAACGCCCCACCATTTCCCAAATTTCCTCAATTCCTATTTCGTAGTAGCCCGAATAGGTCAGCACTTCGGGTCGCCAC
>JBHBVA010000209.1:0-2920 GCA_041793355.1 Bacteroidota bacterium
AAAGTATGAATACAGTTGTATTTTCTTTGTTTCTCTGACACGATACAGTTGTGTTATACTATTGTATAGGTTTATTGATACATTTGTATATATGAGAGGATTTGTACAATTAGATATTTATACATATCTTTGTATTGGGGAATATACAATCATACTTCTATATGGAAGAGCGGATAATAGATATAATGAAGTACAGTGGTAAAACTGTTGCACAATTTGCCGAACTCATTGGAGTGAGTCCGAGTGCTATTTCGCACATACAAAATAGGCGAAACAGACCGAGCTTAGACATCGTACAAAAAATTTTAGATGCTATGCCCGAAATCAATACCGAATGGTTGATGCGAGGTGATGGCGAGATGTTGGCAAATAATTTTCGTAGGCAGCAAGAAAATTCAGATACACAGTTGGGCGATTTGTTTAGTTCTCAACTTTCGGAGAGTACAAAAATTACGACCGCTTTACCTAACAATGTCGAGCATCGCAAGGAAATGCCGGTTAAAATATCGCAAAACACGTATCAATCAACTGAAAAACAATCGGTTGATATACATTTGCAAGCACTCCGAAAAGTGTCTAAAATAATTATTTATTACACAGACAACACTTTCGAGACGTTTGTACCTGCAAGCGACGAAACTAAGAAGCGTTGAGCAAGAAAAACTGTTTGCCCAACTGCGTCCCGGTGTTGCTTCAACCTCAAAAAAGTACTATCTTTGTGGGGTGTAAAACTGAGTAATGTAAAAAACTAAACACGTCCATTTTCAATGAAGAAAATGCTTGATTTCAGAGTTGTTGAAAACCAACAGCTGAATAGAAATTATCACTTGATAAAGATAACGCCGGCAAATGGCGAACAGTTGCCTCCGATGCATCCGGGACAGTTTGTTGAGGTACTGGTTGAAAACTCTCCCCGAACCTTTTTGAGGCGACCAATATCCGTGAATTTTGTGGAGGAGGAGAAAAACCTGTTGTGGCTGTTGGTGCAAGTAATCGGCGATGGCACTCGCAAGATGAGCGAATACCGTACGGAGGATATTGTGAATTTACTCTTTCCCTTAGGCAATAATTTTACGATGCCGGCTGGGGAAAATAAGCGTTGCTTGTTAGTTGGTGGTGGTGTGGGAACGGCACCGCTTCTGTATCTTGGCCGAAAGCTGAAAGAGCAGGGGCATCGTCCCTTGTTTTTGTTGGGAGCTCGCACACACAACGACCTCACTCAATTGGAAATGTTTGCTCAATATGGAGAAGTTTGTTGTACTACGGAGGACCATTCGTTTGGAGAAAAAGGATATGTAACTAACCATTCGATTCTCCAAAAAGAAAACTTCGATATGATTTATACCTGCGGACCCAAGCCCATGATGCAAGCTGTGGCACGTTACGCTCGCCAAATAAATACAGATTGTGAGGTATCGCTCGAAAATATGATGGGATGTGGCATTGGCACGTGCTTATGCTGCGTGGAAAAAACTTGCGACGGCAATGTGTGTGTATGCACAGAGGGTCCCGTATTTGATATAAAACGACTATTATGGACAAATTGAGAATAGATATTGCCGGCCTGCATTTAAAAAACCCCGTAATGACAGCTTCGGGCACATTTGGCTATGGATCAGAGTTTTCCGATTTTTTCGACCTGTCGCGAATAGGGGGTATTTTTGTGAAAGGGACTACTCTTCGCGAGCGACAAGGTAACGATTACCCGCGTATGGCTGAAACTCCGATGGGAATGCTCAATGCCGTAGGGCTTCAAAACAAAGGAGTGGATTATTTTATAGAAAAAATTTACCCCGAAATTCAAAAATTCGATACCAATATCATTGTAAACGTATCGGGTTCTACTATTGAAGACTACGTGGAATGTGCCGAAAAAATTTCTCATTTGGAAAATATTCCTGCTATCGAATTGAATATTTCTTGCCCAAATGTGAAAGAGGGAGGAATGGCATTTGGCACATCGGCTTGCTCGGCCGGAAATGTGGTGCGTGCGGTTCGCAAGGTTTATGGAAAAACATTGATTGTAAAACTGTCGCCCAACGTAACGGATATAACCGAAATAGCTAAAGCCACCGAAGCAGAGGGGGCCGATTCTCTTTCGCTCATCAATACGTTATTGGGGATGGCAATTGACATCAAGAAGCGGAAGCCTGTACTTTCCACTGTTACCGGAGGGCTTTCGGGGCCTTGTGTAAAACCGGTGGCCTTGCGAATGGTATGGCAAGTGTTCAACGCTGTGAAGGTTCCGATTATTGGAATGGGGGGAATTTCTTGCTGGGAAGATGCAGTCGAATTTATTTTGGCCGGGGCATCTGCCATACAGATTGGTACTTACAATTTTGTAGATCCTACCGTTTCCGTTAAAGTGGTGGATGGTATTCAACAATATTTGGACGACAATAATATAGCTTCCGTAAAGGATCTGGTAGGAGCATTGGAGGTGTGAAAATCAACACTAACATTTTAGGAAAGATACAGTTATCCTAAAATGTTCAACACATAATTAAACATAATGGAAATTATGTAACAAATATGTAAAACTAAAAGAGGACGGAATTTCATTCGGAATTATCACGAAAAAACACTACATTTGCACCTCAGAAAAAATGATGTATCAATGAACAACCAACGCTACAATCAACGTGGTGTGTCGGCATCCAAAGAAGATGTTCACAATGCCATAAAAAATATTGATAAGGGAATTTTCCCGAAAGCCTTTTGTAAGATTATTCCCGATATTTTGGGTGGCGACCCCGAATATTGTAACATAATGCACGCCGATGGTGCCGGCACAAAATCGTCGTTGGCATACCTTTACTGGCGTGAAACGGGCGACCTTTCTGTTTGGCGAGGTATCGCTCAGGATGCTTTGATTATGAACATCGACGACTTGCTTTGCGTTGGTGCTACGGATAATATT
>JBHBVA010000210.1:0-5566 GCA_041793355.1 Bacteroidota bacterium
CCTCCCCTCCTGCGTTTTTGCATTACCCGTTTCCCGCAGGGGGCTGAGGTCAGGGTATTGTTTTACTGTGGCAATATCCCGCATTTGAAAAATAGAAAAGGGTGAAACAGTGCCTCCGCCATCGGCTTGCAAAAAGTCGGGGCGGTTTTTTTCTACTCTTTATCACAAGTGCTACTCCTTTTCGGAGAGAAGCTCGTACACACAAGCAAAAACACACTGACAATCAGCACAAAACACCGTGCTATCGCAAGGGCGAGAGTCGTATCTGCATCCCGATTGTGGTCAATTGCTTGTTATTACCATAAATTTCATATCTTTGCTGTTCGTTTGGTTTTGCGAGGATAAGAATGGAAAAAATATTGGTTTCCGGACAAAACATTCACTCGCAACACAAAAATAAAAGTGCAACAACTATTTGTATGGACAACCGTATAGACAGATTTGATGACATACGCCCTGTGGATGACGCAGAAGTGCATAGGGTGATTACGGAGCTGCTCGAAGATCAAGGCTTCCGCAATGCCGTGAAGTATGTCAATCCGAATATGCCGTGGGAAACGTTTTCGGCCATAATGGCCACATTCCACACCAAATCACAATTTCAAGGTGGTATCATTGCTCCTATCGTGTGGGGGCTTGCCGAAAAAACCTCTACCAACATCACCCACAGCGGATGGGAAAACATCAACGGCAACGAAGCTCATACCTGCATCTCCAATCATCGGGATATTATTTTGGATGCCGGACTGCTGAATATTGTCCGCCACCAACGAGGACTGGATACTACGGAAATAGCTATAGGCGACAATCTGTTTGTGTATCCCTGGATTGAAAAATTGGTACGCCTGAACAAAAGTTTTGTGGTGCGACGCGGAATTTCCGTGCGGCAGATGCTGGAGGCATCCAAACACCTGTCCGACTATATTCACCACACCATCACCCAAAAAAAAGAATCCGTGTGGATTGCCCAACGCGAAGGAAGAGCCAAAGACTCAAGCGACCGCACACAAGAAAGTGTGCTGAAAATGTTGGCTCTGATGCCGCCAGAGGCCTCGCACCTGGAGGCACTGCGGGAGCTGAACATAGTGCCTCTGACGGTTTCGTACGAGTTTGACCCGTGCGACTACCTGAAGGCTGCCGAATTTCAACTGAAGAGAGATAACGCCGACTACAAGAAAACCCAAGCCGACGACCTAAAGAATATGGAAACAGGGCTGATGGGTTTTAAGGGACGCATACACTTCCGGCTGGGCAAACCATTGAACGGTGTGATAGACAGCGTGTGCAAAGGTGCCGACAAGCAACAGATTTTCACCCGTATAGCCACAGCCATCGATGCCGAAATTCATCGCAACTACGAATTGTACCCCATCAATTACGTAGCATACGATTTGTTGCATCCCGACAACAGTTTTGCCCACCGATACACGGCTGAAGAAAAAGCACATGCTACAGACTACATCGAAAATCAGTTGGCAAAAATAAATATACCCAATAAAGACGACAACTTCTTGCGAAACAAGATGCTGGAGATGTATTCCAACATACTGAAAAACTATATTACAGCAAATCAATAGCTTACAGGATGTTTCGTTTCAAATATCTTCAAGTTGCCTGCATTGCAGGAATAGCGTGTGCCACCTTAGCCTCGTGTAGTAAGGACGAGGCAGATAGTGGTTACCTGTCGGGCAAATTTCGCCTGGATTTTGCAACCGTACGCATGGCAAGCGACAGCACGGCTTGGCTGCAAACGGACAACAAACTGGCCATACCGCACAGCAAGCTGGCAGGCAACACCTTCAACCGTCAGGAAGGGCAACGGGTGATTGTAAACTACTCTCTGTCAAGCACAGATGCCGTTACGCAAGTGCAAAGCGTGTCCAACGTTCTCACCTCCGCCATCATTCGTTCGGCCCGGCCCGACACGCTACAGTCGTCGCCCGTAAAGGTGCAAAGCGTGTGGCACGGTGGCGGCTATCTGAACGCAATACTCACCTTTGGGTACAATGGCGGAAAGCACGGTTTCCGCCTCTATCGCAGTGTTACCGATAGTCGCCACCTGCAACTGCACCACCAGGCTCCCACCACCGCACAGGGCTATCCCATCAGGGCTTACTTGTCGTTCCCTTTGGCTGAAACGGATAGCGTGGTCAAGGTAACTTTTCCCACCGCATCGGGCGATAGCACCTATACAATATCTATTTATTAATCAGATATTTAAATTCTCTCCCTATGAAAGAAAAACTCTGCGACTACCTCCGCTCCAAAGATGTGGAGCCGAGCCTCAAACGTTATGGACTGGACGCCGTGAACGGAATGGCACTGGGATTGTTCGGCTCGCTCATCATTGGTTTGATACTGAAGAATATAGGTGTATGGACAGGCTTCGATTGGCTGCAAACAGTTGGGGGGCAGGCACAAGCCGCCACCGGAGTAGCTATTGCCGTGTGCATTGCTCACGCCCTGAGGGCTCCGCTGTTGGTGTTAGGAGCCACCGCCTGCATCGGCCACGTAGCTATGCAACAAGGGGGTGTGGTAGGTTGTTTTATAGCGGTGCTCGTAGCCGCAGAGTGCGGAAAATTGATTTACAAAACCACCCCTATCGACATACTCGTAACCCCCGTTACCACTTTGGTAATAGGCCTGTCCGTAGCTTCATTTTCGGGGCAATACATTGTTTGGGCAATGGCCGAAATCACCTCGTTTATCGAATGGGCCGTGTATCAGCAACCCTTTTTGATGGGGGTCATCCTTTCCGTATCGATGGGTATTATCCTTACGCTACCCATATCCAGTGCGGCTATTGCCATATCGCTGTCGCTCAGCGGATTGGCTGCCGGAGCGGCCACAGTGGGGTGCTGTGCCCAAATGGTGGGCTTTGCCGTGATGGGCTATCGCGAAAACAAACTCTCCGGCCTATTAAGCATTGGGCTGGGCACCAGCATGTTGCAAATGCCCAACATTATTCGCAACTGGCGTATTTGGATTCCCCCTACCCTGGCGGGAGCCATTTTGGGCCCGCTGGCCATTCTTGTGTTTCAGATGCAGAATGTTCCATCGGGAGCGGGAATGGGCACAAGCGGACTTGTGGGGCAGATAGGCACATTGGATGCTATGGGCTACACGCCGCAAATATGGGGTTATATTCTGCTGTTGCACTTTGTGTTACCTGCTATTCTCAGTTTGGCATTCTATGCCTTGCTTCGCAAAAAGGGGTGGATAAAGGAGGGCGACTTGAAATTGGCATTGTAAACCTTTACGGTTAAGCACACACAGCCTCTACAGCACAAAAGTAGCTACCTCGCTTATGAGATAGCTACTTTTTTTATTCACCACAAACCAATGTAGGCGGTTGCTACTTTACGAATACCTTAACCACCTTTTGGCCCACTTTCACAATGTAAGCTTTGCCGGCAGGCACTGCAATGCGAACGGTTCCGTTCACTGTGGCTTTACTTACCACCTGCCCCAGCATATTGCACACCACCACAGCCTTACCATCGGCAGTTGCCAATATCTTACCGTCGGCCACACTTATGCCGGTAGTGGCATCCGTTGCTCCGCCAATACCCGCAGTGGCATCTTCTATCAAAATAGGCACCAACTGATGTGTGGTAACTCCATCTTTGACGTAAGTCAATACCACACCCGTAACATCTACGGCTGTTGTGGGTATTTCCGAGCCTATCACACTCAAATCGCTATACTGGGTACGCACTACCACTACAACTCCGTTAGCTGTAGCACTATAGTTGGTTGTAGCCGCAAATCTGCCGGCACCGGCAAACGTCAATCCTTTCACCTTCACCAATTGAGCCTGATAATTCTCCAAAAGAGAAGGCTCTACCACCACCGGCTCCACTACATTGCCTGCCGACACTGTATTTGCGGCAGTGTGGGGAACAAATTGTGGCATTCCTTGAAATGAGGTAACGTATCCCACCAAATTGGTGAGCTTGTCGCCCACGTTGCAACCATCGGAAGGAAGTGCTCCTTTAACATCATCCAGTAGCACAGCTCCTGTAGCATCCTGAATATATTTTGCATTCCGATACGCCGATTTAAGGGTGATAACAGCCTCTCCGGTGTATTTGTAGGTTTTATTGTCATTTACCAACTCTTTCAGCCGGGAAAGTGTCGTTACCTCTCCGTCGATACCGGGAAAGGTGAGCACTGAAGTAGCCACAGCACTATTGTCCTTACCTTCTGCTACGGCAATAGCTTTTACGGTAGTGGTGCTGTCCACCACAAAAGAAGCCGAGTAAACAGGCGACAGTACGGTGGGCTCACTACCATCCGTAGTGTAGTGGATAGTTGCTCCTGTGGTTTCGGTGCCTATACTCACCGTTTGGGGCGTGTAATAGTTGCCCGTGGCGGGAGTAATGGTTGGGATAGCTACTACCTCTTTGGGTTGCACACCGCCTGTGTAGGTAATGATTATTCTTTGCACTCGCAGCTGGGTGATTTTTCCCTCCAACGCATTGCGAAAGGTCAATCTCTGCGTTGCATTAATGTTGGCGATGGTGTAAACAGTGCCCGAAAGCGATGCTTCTGCATCATCACCACTGTTCACGTTGTACTTCACGGGCGGAGTGTAGTTTGGCACTCCCTCGATGGTTACGGAGGTGATAACTGCTCCGTTTTCCGGCGTGATGGTAAAGGCCGAACCTTGCCCTGTACGCAGATGGGCATAAAAGCGTGCACCGTCTGAGTAATATTTGGGCATATTGGGTGTTTTCCCCGGCGAACCGGTGTACGACAAATTTACATCCGCCAATCCCGTTGTTTGCTCCACAATGCGACCTGAGGCAATAGGACTATCATCCTCCGTATAGTCTGTAAATGCGTATGTTACTGTGGTTTGCTGTGCCGACAACGCTGTACACGCTACCAGCAAAGCGGATGCCAATAGGCTTTTGAGTGTATAAAACTTTCTCATCATAAATAAAGTATTAGTTAAACAATTCGTTTATTTATTTTCAACACGAACGGCAAATATACATTTATTTTATACACATCCATAAACAATTACCAATAATACCGTAACATTTTAAAATTTATCACATTCATATTCAAAAACAATTGAAACAGCAAATCTTTTCACACTTCGAGCAACGTGCAACGGTCTCCTCAAGTGAGAAAACCTCCGCTTATCTACAAAAAAAGCCACTCCCCCGCCGGAGGGAATGGCTTAATCTTGATTTGTTGGAAAAAGAACGGCTTACTTCACAAACACTTTTGCTACGCTGTTGCCCACTTTCACAATGTATGCCTGACCGGCAGGCACTGCAATACGAGCTGTTCCCTTAGCTGTGGTCTTGCTCACCACTTGTCCCAACACATTGTACACCGTAACTACCTCTCCGTCAGCCTCTACAAATATTTTACCATCAGCAGTAGTTACGTTGGCAACTGCACTTGCTACTCCGGCAATGCCTGATGTAGCACTCGCAATGCTAACAGGCACCAACTGGTGTGTTATAGTTGTTCGTGTAGCGTAAGTGAGTACTACACCCGTTACGTCCACCGCTCCTGTAGGGATAGCTGTACCCACTACGGCCAAGTC
>JBHBVA010000211.1:0-2864 GCA_041793355.1 Bacteroidota bacterium
GGCGAAATGATTGCCACCGTATCGTTCGACAAAACCACTTTCAACGAACTGCCTTTTAAGTTTGAGGCCGGTACACCGGACTATGTGGGTTCTACGGCACTGGCTACCGCTTTGCAGTATGTGCAAACCATCGGGTTAGACAACATTTACTGCCACGAAATGGACTTGCTACATTATGCTACCGACCAGCTGCAATTGTTGGACGGGGTGCGTATCATAGGCACGGCACAGCATAAAGCAAGTGTGGTTTCGTTTTTGGTAGATGGTATTCATCACTACGATATGGGAATGTTGCTCGACAAAATGGGTATTGCCGTTCGCACCGGACATCATTGTGCCCAGCCCTTGATGCAACGCTTGGGTATAGAAGGCACAGTGCGGGCTTCTTTTGCTTTTTACAATACGCACCAAGAAGTGGACGCTTTGATAGTAGGACTAAGACGCATCATCCCGATGTTTAGATAACAGTAGTAATCACGGATTCATTCTAAATGCACTTTAAGGGCTTGTTAAACAGCTTTTAAAGTGCATTCTTTATATGTAAGTTCATCATCAGTTGTCATCGTTGTGTGGTAGTCTCATAAAAATTTGAAGTAGAGGTAAAATCATTATCCGGCAAAAAAGTTTTACCTTTGCCTGCGTTGCAAAAAGTCCTTTCCGCAATGAACGGGGACGAGGAGTAACGCCAACTTAAAAGAAACGTATGAATACATTATTACCCAACGAACAACAGGACTTGCAGCTTCGCATAAGTAAAGTGTGCCGAGCAATGCAACAAGCTGATGCTGAGGCTTGTTTGCTTGTTACCAACGTCAATATTTTTTACCTCACGGGATTGATATACACAGGGTTTTGCTACCTTACGGCAGACGGAGAAATCATACATTTTGTAAAGTCGCCACAATTGCAGGAAGTCCCCAATGTGGTGTCCATCCGCAAGCCTGAGCAAATAGCCGAAGTGCTGACGGAGCGAAATTTGCCGTTTCCCAAAACGCTACTATTGGAAATAGATGCGGTGCCTTACTCGCAGATACAGAGATTGATACCTCTAATGGGAACTCCTCGCATCCTTAATGCTTCTACATTGATGAGGCAAGTTAGAAGCGTGAAAACACCTTACGAAATAGCTCAAATACGTCGGTCGGCAAGCAGACACGCCGCCGTGTATGCTACCATTCCGCAACTTTTTCGCAGCGGAATGACGGATGTGGAGTTGCAAATAGAGATAGAACGTCAGATGCGTTTACACGGCTCTGTGGGCAACTTTCGAGGCTATGGTGCTAATATGGAGATATTTATGGGGAGCCTGTTGGTTGGCGATAATGCTCAACAGCCTTCACCTTTCGATTTTGCGTTGGGTGGAGGAGGCACTTCGCCCATTGCTCCGTTGGGGGCAAATGGTACGCGTATAGAGCGAGGGCATGCCATAATGGTGGATATGGCAGGCAATTACGGAGCGTGGATGACGGATATGACACGTACATTCTCCGTAGGGAAACTACCCGAACAAGCGTACAAAGCACATCAAGTGTCGATGGATATTCATCACAAAGTGCAGCATGCCTTTGCCGTAGGAATGTCCTGTGCAGAGGTGTATCAACAGGCATATACCGAAGCCGAGAAGGCAGATTTGTTGCCTTTCTTTATGGGAACCAAGCAACAAGCCAAATTTGTGGGACACGGTTTGGGGCTGGAAATCAACGAACCTCCGGTGCTTACTCCCAGAAGCAACGAAATGTTGGTGCAGAATACGGTGTTCGCTTTAGAGCCTAAGTTCGTTATTCCGTCGGTAGGTGCCGTGGGCATCGAAAATACATACCTCGTAACCGATAATGGACTGGAAACCATTACTTTGTTCGAAGAGAATATTATTGATTTGGAAGCGTAAGAGATGGCAAATAGTATGAATATCAAAGGTCGGCTTTTTTCGCCGGACGCACCTGCCGTGATGGGTATAGTGAACATCACTCCCGATTCTTTTTACGGTGAAAGTCGTGTGCAAACGCATTCGCAAATTATCGAGAAAGTGGCAGCTATGCTTGCCGATGGTGCTACAATTATTGATGTTGGAGCCCAATCGTCCAATTCCCGCTCGCCACTACTTACGGCTGAAGAGGAGAGGGCAAGGCTGTGTGGCATTCTGCCGATTCTTCGCCGAGAATTTCCGCAAGCTGTTTTTTCTATCGACACATTCTATTCCGATGTGGCTCGCATGGCGGTGGAGGAAGCCGGAGTGGATATTGTGAATGATATTTCGGGAGGACAGATAGACAGCGAAATGTTTCGCACGGTGGCAGAATTAGGTGTGCCTTACATCTTAATGCACATGCGTGGCACACCACAAACAATGACTACGCTTACCGATTATAAAAATCTGTTGCAGGAAATATTTTTGTATTTCTCGCAAAAGATTGATATACTGCATTCTATCGGGGTAAAAGACGTGATTATCGACCCCGGATTCGGATTCAGCAAAACGTTGGAGCAAAATTATGAACTGATGAGCCACTTGGACAAATTCCGTATCTTGGACAAGCCCTTGCTGGTTGGTATTTCGCGTAAGTCGATGATATACAGACTGCTGGAGATTACTCCCGAAGATAGTTTGTCGGGTACTACGGCCTTGAATATGTTTGCTCTGTGCAATGGTGCTGCCATCTTGCGAGTGCACGATGTGCGAGAAGCTGTGCATACCGTGCAAATTTTTCAGAAAATAAAACATCCACTTGTCTGAAAATCAAGTGGATGTTTGTTGATTTATTCGGATTGTTACGAGGGTTCTGTTCTGTAAATATTTTTCCATTTTCTTTTATAAGTTACTATATTTTGACCTGAAAAGGTGTTACCTTTGCACAGAAACATAC
>JBHBVA010000212.1:0-4600 GCA_041793355.1 Bacteroidota bacterium
CTGCATCTATTATGCTTTGATTAAGTATGGTTACTAAGCCCGAAACATAGTCCACCGAATAGTCGGTGCCTTCGCTCAGCGTTATTCCGCCTGCCGTTACCACCACCGAGCCACGAGCCACATTAGTGGCATTAAGGCTGATGATTGCCGACGAGCTACCCTGGTAAGCCCCTACCAAGCGAAATTTATTCTTCTCCGTTACCTGCCGTGCATCTGTTTGAGTTTGGTTGTAAAGCTCCTGATACACATACTTTTCGGCTATTTGGTTGTTGTCAAATTGTTTTCGCAGATACGCCCCGAACGGCTCAACGGAAGGAAACACAATCCGCCCGATGGACGGAATTACGGTGTAGCCGTCCACGTAGTCGAACTTGCCATCGGTACGGACGTTTTGCCTACTGTCCAGGCGGTCCAGCCCCATCACCTGCAGCAATTGCCTGCCTGCTATCTTACCCTCTGTCAGATAGTTGATGTAATTACCTGTCGTATCGTTCAGATAGGCTATTTGCAACTGAAAGTTTGTGTTCTGAAACTGCGAAGCCCCCAGCGAATAAACGTTTTTCATCATCGTGTTCCACAAATACGACTTTGGCGTCAGCGAGGTAGGTTTCACCAGTTTCAGCAGCAAAGCACCGGCATCGGCACTGCCGCTGCTTACGGCAGAAGGCACATCGGCAGCAAACTCTCCCACCTGGTACGTTTCGCCGTTCAATTTGTACTCGTAAGCCACGGCAAGCACTTCATCGCTTTGCAGTTTTGTTCGTAGCGAGATGTAGCCCAATTTGTTGTTCACAATATATTCCGATGGCGACAGCAAGCGGGCACTTTCCACCTTTTCGTAATCCTGCCCGGCGGTAAGCACTCCGGCAAACACCGACGTTACCTTGCTGATGTCCCTAAAGTCGGGATAATTGCTTCGCACGTTGGCATACAGGTTGTTGGCTCCGTTGTGTGGTACCTGCACTCCGCCTGTGGCACTCCATTGCGTAGTGTTGTGCAAGTGCTGATGCTCGCCCAAGTCGGCAAAAGCCACCACATTGCGGGCTTGGTCGTAGTTTGCCCGTTTGTTGGTTATCCACACCTCTATGCGGTTGATGGTTACCCCCGACTGCACATAGGGCAAACTGCTCACGGCATCGTCGTAAATGGCTCGGAAGTATTCGTTCAAAAAGAAGTGCTGATTGGCATCGTATTGGTCCGAAGCTATTTCAAAAGCAGTGGTTTGTACGCCACCCTGCGAACTCACCGTACGCGATTGCGACTCCTGTTGGGCAGCTATGGCACTCACTTTGAGCTTGCCAAACTGCAAATCGGTTTTGATGCCGAACAAGGCGGCTCCGCCACTGATGAGCGAGTTTGTGGTGGTCATACTCACGTTGCCTGCCTCCAGGTGGCGGAGTATCTCGTCCTCTTTGCCATCGTATGCCAACTTTATTTTTTTAGAATCGAAGTCGAAAGTAGCTTCAGTGTCGTAGTTGAGGTTAAAGTTCACCTTGTCCCCCACCGACGCTTGCGTGCGGAGCTGGATTTTCTCCTCAAAGTCGAAAATCGTTTTTGCCCTACTGCTCTCCGACAACGACGGATTGTCCACCGCAGTACGTTTCAGCCCCGATGCTATTTCGAGCGAGCCTTGAGTTTTGATGCGGATGCCACCCGGACCCAAAAAACGCTCCGCCGGTCCCAAGCCCACCCGAATATCCTTTAGCGAGAACTCCTCTTGAGCCTTCTCTGCCCTCTCTTGTGCCTCTGCATTTTTCCGCCGGAAGTAAGTTGCCATATCGTTTTGCTTGCGATACTGCACATACTCGCCGGCACTCATCACGTAGGGAGTTTCCCACACCTGTCCGCCAATAAGCGTGCGAAACAGATACACGTTATTTGCGGGGTCGTACACCACCTCCGTTTTCACATTCGAGGGGGTGCGTAAGTCTATCGGGCTTTTCCGTTGCAAGTCCGAGTAACGCTCCGTTTGCGTGCGTTGCACCCTTCGCAGCAAAGCCGTATCTTTATTGTCCACCCCGTTATGAGGCACTTGCGTTGGCACAAAAACCTCCGTAGCCACAGGCAGATGCAACTCGGCATCCCCCTTTTGCCCCAACGGATTGCCCACCAGCCAAGCCAAGCTCGCCATAAGTGCCATCAACAATGATATATATCGTGTTTTCAACTTCATTTCCGTAAAATATTAAACTACTTATCCGTAGCTCCTAACCTTAACGAACAATATTACACTTTATTGAGTAGAACAGTAGAAAAAAACACTTTCCCTTTGCCTTACCCCTGCCACACCCTAAAAAAACACAAAAAAAAACTACAACACAAAAAAATTCTATCTTTGTCCCATCAATAGCATTACGATACATTATATAAGAAAATAACGAGCTAAGAAATATTCTTGCCAACAGAAATAGTTTTTATAGATAGACAGCTACCTAACAAATTGAAGTAATTACCCTGATAATCACTCTCATTATGAAACAAATACTAAGAATACTAATGGCATCTATACTTATAACAGCAATAGCCTGCCAAAGAAGAGATGAAGCCAAGATGAATGTATCCTGGTCGCAAGAAGCTGCCCAAATGCTCAATAGTGGAATTAAAGTCGGTTGTAGGAGTGCGTACATCGCACTCGACTTCCTTACGGAAGAGTACGAGAGCCAAACGGAATTTTCGGTTACAACCAATGAAACTTGGATTGAACCAACCATAACTTTAACCGATGCCCACAAGGGGGAACTGCATATCAAGGTTTTGGAAAATGACGACATCTTTCCCAGACACGGGGAGGTTCGTTTTGCCCTGCGAGAAAAATCAATCACAATTAAAATTTCCCAAGAGGGAAACCCCAAAGTGCTGGCAGATAAAAACAGCTACACAGCAAAATCGGACGGAGGAAATGTGGAAGTACGCGTAAAAGCAAACGGAAATATTTCGGCTCGGATTTATCCTTACGATTGCGAATGGGCAAGAATAGTGAAAACTACCCCTCGGGGCAACAACGAATATACAATTGCCATTGACGTTGATAAGAACAATGGATTGGGACGAATTACGTCTTTGCAGATAAAGCTCACCGGAGAAGAAGAGCCTGCCACCTACGGACCGTGCTTGATACAAGAGCCGGCACCTTTTCCGGAGGACCTTACCGTTACTACTGAAAAGGCCGGTTGCTTACAAATACTTATGGGAAACGACCCTGACAACCTTCGACGTATCAGAAAGCTGAAGCTGATAGGTGCCATCAACCGGATAGACCTCCCTCTGTTGCAACAGTTGTTTGCGAATGGCAGACACAGTGTGGAGAAGTACCAGATAGACAGCATAGACCTTTCTGAATGTGTTACAGAGTCGGGAAACCTGAGTCCTTTTCAAAAATTGGGATGGACACCCACAAAAGTGTACGAAGACATACTTTGGTCACGTGAAATACCTTCGGGCATATTCAGCAACGCCGTCAATTTGAAAAGCATTATACTCCCCAACGAACTCAGCATCATTGGTCGTTCGGCTTTCAGCGGATGCAAAAGCCTGAAAAGAATAACCATACCCAACTCCGTAGGGGAAATTTGCAGCCGAGCATTTTACCTGTGTACGGGATTGGAAGAAATCAACATATCTCCCCACTCCAAATTGCACTCGATAGAAGACCAAGCCTTCGCCACCGGCTCAGTTTTAAAAGAGCTGACCATTCCGATGGGAGCCGAACGCATAGCAACCGGTGCATTTCTCGGATGTGCCACATCCGCACTGCACCTTAAATGGACTGAACCCATCGAGGTTCGCATAGTGCCCAAGCGGGAAGGATGCACGCTATTTGTACCCAAGGGCACAAAAGCACTGTACCAAAACAGCCCCAATTGGTCTAAATTTAAAAACATCATTGAGGAGTGAAAACTCCTCTTTTTCTTATTTACCAGAAACAGAAAAGTGTGGTAGAAAAGTCTTTACCCCCACTACAACACCTTTAAGGCTGCTTTTATCACCTGTTCGATAGTAGCGTTTGGCATCTGTTTGGTGATAGTTGCTACCGCCTTTTGCGAAGCTGCTTGGGTAAAGCCCAACATCACCAATGCCGATACAGCCTCATCCGCATTGATGTTGGCAACTGCAGTTTCACCAATAGATGTTGCACCACCCTCCACTTTTATTTTATCCTTCAAGTCTACAATGATGCGTTGGGCAGTCTTCATCCCGATGCCCTTCACCCCTTTTAGCAAATTGACGTTGCCCGAGGCAATTGCGGCTTCCAACTCATTTGTTCCTAACGATGAAAGTATCATCCGAGCCGTACCTGCTCCTACACCCGACACGCTGACAAGTGCCAGAAACAACTCTCGCTCGTGCTTATCGGCAAAGCCGTACAAAAGATGTGCATCCTCGCGAATAGCTTCCACTACATAAAGTTTCATCTGCTTATTTACTCCGATAGCGGTATAAGTATTCAGCGAGATATGCAGATGATACCCCACTCCATACGCTTCCAATGTTACCGAAGCCGGTTGCAATTCGGCAACCTCCCCTTTTATATAGTCTATCATTCGATTCTCAATTATTTACAAAACACAAAATACCTTTTTCCGTCTGTAAAGATAATACA
>JBHBVA010000213.1:0-5159 GCA_041793355.1 Bacteroidota bacterium
AAAAAAGAGATGAGCTACTTTGCAGTAACGCAAAATAACTCATCATCGCACATTAAACACTAAACACTATTTATCTCTTTTCTTATCCATTACATTTCGTATAAACTTCATATCTACTTCTTGCAACTTTCGTACCTTTTGCATCGGAAGCACACGTTTAAACTTGTTGTAATATTCTTTTTCGAGGTTGGCTTCTTTCACTCGGTTGTTCACCCAAGTGTCTATCACCGCTTCGTAATCTGCATCGGTTGCAGATGCTTTGCTTCGCAAGTTTTTAGCTTTTTCGCGTGCCTCACGGTGTAGTTCAAACTTCTTTTCGGTAAGCTCTTTGCTCAACTTCAAAAACGCTTCGGCTTCGGCAGATGTAAGCGATAACTCACGTATTAAAAAATCGTTGCGTTTTTTCAAAAAGTCGTCCTTCGAAAATTCTTTTTTCTCACGTTTTCCATCACGTGCCTGCACATTTGTTACTCCCAACACTCCTACCATAATAGCTACTATTGCTATCCATTGGCTCATCATCTTTTTTGCTTTCATTTTGTTCAACATTTATTATACATTTATAAACTTACATAATATCCCGATGTAGCTTCTTTGCGTGTAGCATCATCTTCTAAAAACTGATAGAAATCCTCATCCTCCGACGATGTAAACACCACCTCCTGTGTTTCGGTGTTTGTGGCTTCTGCCACCGTAACAGCCTCCTGCGTAGTGGGCTTTATCATAAACATCACTCCTGCCATCACCGCCGCCGTTGCCACAAGTGATATTATCACTTTTTTAATAGTGGTAAACTTCTGTTTTTTAGGTTCAGATGTTTTTTCTGGCAACTGCTCCATCAGTTTTTTCTCAAATTCCTCAAAGTAATTTTCGGGAACCGTAAAAGGATTTTTCTTCTTAAAATTATCTATATTGTTCATTGCTCTGTATATTATATTATGTATATTTTTATTATTCCGTTCTGGTATATATGACTGCTTTAGTGGTAAAAGGTTTAATCCGTCTGCTCCAAAAAAGCTCTTATTTTTTGCACAGCGTGGTGGTACGATGCCTTTAATGCTCCCACCGATGTACCCACTATGGCGGATATGTCCTCATATTTCATTTCGTCGAAATACTTCATATTGAATACCAACCGTTGTTTTTCGGGCAAGGTTAGCAAAGCTCGTTGAAAGTTGCGTTGTAGTTCGTCGCCGTCAAAATATTCGTCGCTTTCCAACTTCGATAGCAATCCGCTATCGGCATCATCTATCGACGTGCTTGGGTGCATCCGTTGTCGGTTGATGAACGTTATACTTTCGTTTACGGCAATCTTATACAGCCACGTGGACAATTTCGCATCACCTTTGAAGCTCTCAATATTTGTCCAAGCCTTTATAAATACGTTTTGCAACACATCATTCGCATCATCGTGCGATAGCACAACACGTCGCACCACCCAATACATCCGCTCGCTATATGTCCGTACCACTTGTGCAAAAGCCTCACGTTGCGTATCGGCATTCTGCAAGCGTTGCAGCATCTCTGTTTCATTCCATTGTGCCATACTTTTTTCTCCGCTTATTTTATTCTTCACTCCGTGTCCTCTTCCGACTGCTCGGCTTCACTACTGCATTGCTCTTCGAGCCAAGCCACAAACGCACGGTATTGTTCTGCATTCTTTTTCAACCAAGCCAACGACTCCGGATAAGCTCCCACAGTAATGTATCGCATAAACACATCGTAATGTCCTTCTGATATGATGTTGGTAAAAACAGGCAACAGATACGTCCAAAACACCGCATCGTTTTCATCACTTGCGGACAGCTCGGCCACTTCGCACAAGGTGCGAGTAGCCTCCATCAAGTACCTGAATTGTTCCGTATTTCCGTTTGTGGGAGGTGCTATCTTCTGCAACCGTTGGCTAATGCTCTTATCCATTCCTGCGGGAAGCACGCCTGCATTGTCGGAGGTAGAAATATTTTCCCGCAACAGCTCCGTCAGAGCTTCGCACAGCTGTTTAGCATCGTCGTTGGTAGCATCATATAGCAATGCCGCCATTGTAGAAAAGTAGGCTTCCACATAGCGTTCCTCTTCAGTCAAAAGTTCTGCATACTGCTGATAATAAGTACTGTTATACTCGTTTGCATCAATTGCCTTTTCGATGCAGGCAATTGCCTTATCCCATTTTTCCAATTGCTGATACCCTACCGAGAGGTTATAAAGCAGCAGTTCGTCATCTCCGTACTTGGGCAGTAAATCCTCCAACAGGCGAACGGCATCGTCGTAGCGTTGCAGTCCGCTCAAAGCCGAGCTTTTTACAATGCTTGCATTCAACAGCAAAGCCTCGTTGTGCATATTTATTACCCGTGTGCTGTACCGCAAAGCCTCCTCGTAGCGTTGCAGATGCAGCAACGACATCGCCATTTCGCTCATCGCCCGTGCCGAATGTGGATTCATCTTCAGCACTTTGTCGTAGCAGGCAATAGCCTCGTTGTACTTACCGGCATCGTGCAAACGCACGCCTTGATTTATCAATACCATCTCCTGCGATTGCCCTGCGGCCGTCAGCGAAAAAGCCAATAGCCCCATTGAAAGCCAATATCTTATCCGTCCTTTCATTGTTCTTTTGTTCGATATACAAAGATACGCAAAATCGAAAAAGGTTTAATCGGCACCTGACATTTACTATGCAGGCAAAATGCCCGTTGTGGCAACTTTTACAAAGCATCCACAATTTTTTTGCCGATAAATTGTTACTTTTGTCGTCCGTTGCACCACCAACAAGGGCAACCACAAAGTGAAACATTAAAAAAATACAGTTACATAAAATGCTTACGCTCAAACTTATAAACGACAATCCGCAGGAGGTTATCGACAAGTTGGCAAAAAAGAATTTCGATGCCAAAGACATCATCGCACAGGTAGTGCGTTTGGACGAACAACGTCGCTCCACACAGGCAAAATACGAAGCTAACCTTTCGGAAATCAATGCCTTATCCAAGTCCATCGGTGCTTTGATGAAGGACGGAAAAAAAGAAGAAGCCGACACGGCACGTGCCACCGTACATCAACTGAAAGAGGCAAACAAAGCCTCCGAAGAGCTACTCGCCAACACCGAAAAGCAGTTGCAAGAACTCCTTTGGAGCATCCCCAACATACCACATCACAGCGTTCCCGTCGGTAAAACTGCCGAGGATAACATTCAGGAAAAAACGGGCGGAACAATTCCAAACTTGGGCAGCAACAATCTGCCACACTGGGATTTGGCAAAAAAATACGACCTCATCGATTTTGAGCTGGGCGTTAAAATCACGGGAGCCGGATTTCCCGTGTACAAGGGCAAAGGGGCTCGCCTGCAGCGTGCTTTAATCAACTTCTTTTTGGACAGGGCTCGTGATGCCGGATATATGGAAGTGCAACCACCCTACCTCGTAAACGCTGCGTCGGGGTACGGCACGGGGCAGCTCCCCGACAAAGAGGGGCAAATGTATCACGCCACAGCGGACGACTTCTACCTGATACCCACTGCCGAAGTGCCCGTTACCAACATCTATCGCGATGTGATTTTGGACGAAAAGGACCTCCCCATCAAAAACACCGCTTACTCGGCTTGTTTCCGTCGCGAAGCCGGCTCCTACGGCAAAGACGTTCGCGGACTGAACCGCCTGCATCAGTTCGACAAGGTGGAGATTGTCTGCATCGACAAACCCGAAAACTCATACCACACACTGCAACAGATGGTGGACTACGTGCAGTCGCTCATCGACAGTTTGGGGCTGCCTTGGCGGATACTCCGTTTGTGCGGAGGCGATATGAGCTTCACTTCAGCTCTTACGTTCGACTTTGAAGTGTATTCCGCCGCACAAAAAAGATGGTTGGAGGTAAGCTCCGTATCCAATTTCGAGAGCTACCAAGCCAATCGGTTGAAATGCCGTTATCGTGGAGCCGACAAAAAGCCTCAACTGGTTCATACACTGAACGGTAGTGCATTGGCATTGCCTCGTATTATGGCGGCACTGCTCGAAAACAACCAAACAGCCGACGGCATACGCATCCCCGATGTATTGGTGCCTTACACCGGCTTTGATATGATTTCGGAATGAAAAACATTCACAGCAAAACATAATATCGTATATTTGCAACAAACTTTAAAAAAGGAGATTTTTTTTATGAAGAAGATTTTAGGATTCGGATTGGCACTGATGGTAGTTGCAGGGTTCAGCTCTTGCAAACCTAAACAAAGTGCTTACAAATCTGTGTATCAAGCAGCAAAAGAGCGTGAGATGCAACAAACCAAAACCACAACCAACACACGTACGGCTACACCCGTTACCACAGTGCAAGCACCTGTCCGCACCGAAAAAGTAACCGCCGTGGATGCCAACGATGCCGGCAACTTAAAGGCGTTCAGCGTGGTAGTAGCTTCATTGAGCGTGAAGCCCAATGCCGATGCCTTGAAAGCAAAATTGCAATATGATGGTATGAACGTGATTTTGGCACAAAACGAACAAGGTATGTATCGCGTAATTGTAGGTAGCTTCAACGACCGTGAATCTGCCGATGCACAACGTGCCTCTATTATGCAACGTTACAGCACTGCAGCCGACGTAGCTACTCTGAAAAAGGCGTACGGAATAGCATTCGACGACCTTTGGATTTTGAAGCGTGCCTACTAATCTCCGTAGCTGACAGAAAATTGATTATCAGTAGCTTTCCGATTATGAGAAAGCTACTGTTTTTTTTTGCCGAAATGCAGTAGCTTACCGCAAAAGAAAAGCGGAGCAACCTTGTTTTATCGGGTTGTTCCGCTATTTTCTGTATGTTTGCCAGTCGGCAGTTTCACGTTTCTTTCCGCAGAGAGTCGTAATTTTCTTTCGCATCCTGAAAGTCAATACGTTTCCACACTTCTTCCACCTCTAATGCTTCACCGGTATTGGAAGCCGGCACCGTGAAACGTATGTACAGCATATTGTCTTTCGCCTTGTATTCCATCTTGTTTTCTTTGCCCTGTACATACTTATTGCCATGCTTTTTCACCTTTTCGGTGAGTGAGCTTTCTGAGTTGATGAGGAAGTCCCCCTCTCCCACAATATTCACGTATTGAAAGGTAGTATTCACCTGAAAGGTTCTGTACTCCCCTTTCAGTATCAGCTTGAATGTCCCCAAAGGAACTCGTT
>JBHBVA010000214.1:0-4658 GCA_041793355.1 Bacteroidota bacterium
GAAGATGCTCTGAAGTTTGCCCGCAGGGAAGTGAAACGAGGTAAAAAATATGCAGGTATCATTATGGACCCTCCGGCTTACGGGCGTGGTGCCGATGGAGAAAAATGGATTTTGGAAGAGGGTATTGCTGAACTTATGGAGCTGAGCAGCAAACTGTTGAGAGAGGAAGACGCTTTTCTTATCCTCAACTTGTACTCGATGGGGTTTTCGTCGGTGATAGCCGAAAACTTGGCGAAAGATTACTTCCCCGACAGCAAAGAGATGCAATTTGGTGAATTGATTATCCCCGAAAGGTCCGGTAAGCGTTTGCCCTTGAGCGTGTATGTACGCATTCGCCGATAGAAAATATAGCCGACCTTTTGAAACCGGGTCGGCTATTCTTTTTTTAATCAGCTGGTTGATAGATGGTTACTTACTTGCTTTCTTGTGATGATTGAGAGTTTGCTTTGTTTTGCTCTTTTCTTTCGATGCAGTGAGCGATAATTAATCCCAAACCACCAAATAGCATAATTGAGGAAAAGAAGAGTGCATCCCCATTCCTTTCACCTGTCTGATACATAATTATCAGAAAAGTTATGTACGCAAATAGCAGCCCGAAGCCTATCCCCGTCATTAGTCCGGCAATGCGGAGTAGGTTGTGGTTTTTCTGCCCGAAGTTGATGTAGTGAACAGGGTCGCCATTCGGTTTTAAATTTTCTGCCGACATTCTTTCGATGAACTTTATCCGTTCGGCACGCCGGGCATATAGCTCCAGCACTTTGTAAAACGTGAGGCATACAATGCCCGTAACAAACACAGGTTCCATAAAAACTTAAATTAATATATTGAAATTCAGTAAATTATATTTTACACTCCCTATCGGAAGCATTGTTTGCCATTAGGACGTGCAAGGTGCGTATCGGTTACAAGAAAAGCAAAACTTTTTTTGCAGGAGTTGTTTGTTTTTGTGCATTGACATTGGGCGGTGAAAAAATCTATATTTTTGTGTAACCGTTCCACAAACTGTGCGTCATACGGGTATGAACAACTTAGATGATATAACCTACATTGAACGTATTCGGCAGGGCGACGCACAGGCGTTTGTGTATCTGCTGAGGCGTTATCGGCAGGTAGTGTTTTCGCTGGTGTTGCGGATAGTGGAAAACCAAGCCGACGCCGAAGATGTTACACAGGATATTTTCATTAAAGTGTATCAGTCGCTCGATAAGTTTCGGGGCGATGCCAAATTCTCCACATGGCTTTATCGTGTGGCTTATAATCAGAGTGTTACGCATATCCGCCACAAGCGTGAAAATTCCCTTCCGCTTTGCGACGAATTGCTATCGGATGGTGAACCTACTGATTTTGAGGAAAATATCTTCCGGCAAAGCCGAGAAGAGCAACTAAGGTGTTTGGACCAAGCCTTGAATTTACTCTCTGCCGAAGATTTGTGGATTGTAACCTTGTATTACAAGGCAGAAGCCTCCGTACGAGAGATAGCTAACATCACGGGGCTTAGCGAGAGCAATGTAAAGGTGAAATTACACCGCATCCGCTTGTGGTTGAAAACGGAAATTGAAAAGAATTTGAAGTTATGAAAAATACAAACAACGATAAATGGCTGCACGATAGCTTTGCCCGGTTGCCTCAAGCTGATGTTTCGGAGCATTGGGAAGCTAAGGTGATGGAAAAAATTGCAGAGCTGGAGCTTCAAAAGCAACAAAAACAGCAACTTGTTGAGGTGTGGACGGAGCGGATTGTAATAATTGGTACGGTGTTGGCTACTATGGTGGGTTTGGCTTACGTGTGGCACACATCTCAACTACACGAGCAAGTGGGGCAATTGGTGGCGGATATGCGTGCAATTTTTTCCGGCTTGCGATGCAATATGATGGTGGTCAATTGTTTGGCAATTGCCGGTGTTTTGTTGGCAGGCGAGCACTTTTTGGTGCGTTGGTTAAACAAACGCAATCAATAGTAGGCATCCGACAGTGTAGCAGCAAGTTGTATAAACAGAAGAGAAACTGCGAGATTTTGCGAGAATCTCGCGGTTTTATTATATTTGCACAAAAAAAGACAAGAAGCGATGATAGAACAACCTCCTTATGTAGAGCTTGAGGAACAAGCGTTTCGGGCCCTTGTGCAAACGCAAGCAAGTGGGTCTTTGAAGAAAATTCAAGACGAGTATCTTTATTGGGATAAGGTGAAATATAAGGCTAAAGGTGTTTCCCCATTGGAGCTTTGGTCAGCGGTGAAAGTGTTTCGTCGTCTGGGGTATAAAGGTGTGAAGCTTGGCTCGTATTCGTTTAAATATCTTATCACAGATTTTATGGAAAGAGCTTTGCACCAGTTTGATATGAATATAGGGGGAGCCTTGAGTAGCAATATTGGCATTGCGGAGGCGGATAAAAATAAATTTGTCATCAATTCGCTTATCGAAGAGGCTATTTCGAGCAGTCAGATGGAGGGGGCAAGCACTACCCGGAAGAGGGCAAAGGAAATGATACGCAAGGAGCAAAGGGTTGCCAATAAATCTGAACGGATGATTTTAAATAATTATCTGACAATGAAGTACATAAGTGCTAATAAGGATAAAGAGCTTACTTCAGAACTTTTGTTGGAGATTCATCGGTTGATTGTAAGCGGCACTTTGGACAATCCCGACGAGGAGGGTGTGTTTCGAGCAAATGACAATGTGTATGTAGTGAATCATTCTGTTAGTGAGGTGGTGCATACTCCCCCATCGCATCAAGAAGTTACGCGGCTTATTGACGACCTATGCATCTTTTTTAATACAGATGGTGAAGGTTTTATACACCCTATTGTGAAGGGGTGTATCATTCACTTTATGATAGGATGGATTCATCCCTTTGCGGATGGAAACGGGCGTACGGCACGGGCAATTTTCTATTGGTATATGCTGAAAAATGGCTATTGGATGACGGAGTTTCTGGCTATTTCACGCATCATACAACGTACAAAAAATCAATATGAAAAGGCTTACTTGTATGTCGAAACTGACGAAAATGATTTAGGATACTTTATTACCTATAAGATTAAAACATTAGAAAAGGCTTTTCAGGACTTGAAAGCATACCTTGATAAAAAGCAACAGGAGGTGAAACAAGCCGCTAATTTTGTGAAAATACCGGGTGTGAACGAACGTATGGCACAAGTGCTGAGAATATTGGATAGCGATCCGGATAGAATATTGAATATAAAGGAAGTGCAGTCGAGGTTTGATGTATCCAGTTATACTGCTCGGAGTGATTTGAAGGCATTAGTAGGGTTAGGCTTTTTGGAGGTGGTGCAGGTGAATAAGCAGAAACAGAACTTTATAAGATCGGACGGCTTTGATGATATACTTGCACAATACTTGCACAAGTGAGTGAAACTGCGAGATTTTGCGAGAATCTCGCGGTTTTGTTATTATCTTCACTTTGGGAGTGGTATTCCTATCTGTTGTTCAAAACTTTATCAATGTGCAGATTGCCGGCACCATCCATCTTTTTGTACCTTTGTACTCGCAAAATAAAAGTCCGAAATTGTAAGGACTGTAATTAGTTGAAAATGAGTAAAGAAAAAATCATAATATTAGGCGGTGGCGAAAGTGGAGTAGGCTCGGCAGTGCTGGCACAGGCCAAAGGCTACGATGTGTTTTTGTCCGATAGTGGGCAGCTGAAGCAAAGCTACAAAGCGGAACTGGAAGCTCATGGAATAGCTTACGAAGAGGGCGGACACACCGCCGAACGGGTGTTGCAAGCCTCGATGATTGTGAAAAGTCCGGGCATCCCCAATTACATTCCGCTATTGCAGCAGGCACAGTTGCAAGGCATTCCCGTGCTGTCGGAAATTGAATTTGCCGCTCGCTACACGTCGGCCAAAATGATTTGCATCACCGGTAGCAACGGCAAAACCACTACCACCAGTCTTGTGTATCACATTCTGAAACAAGCGGGCTTGCGGGTAGGCTTGGGTGGTAACATCGGACGGAGTTTTGCCCGTCAGGTGGCGGAAGAGGAGTTCGACTATTATGTGCTGGAGCTTAGCAGTTTTCAGCTGGAGAATGTATATGATTTTCGGGCAAATATTGCTATCTTGCTGAATATCACCCCCGACCATTTAGACCGCTACGACTATTCGATGCAAAAGTACGTGGATGCCAAAATGCGTATTTTGCAAAATCAAACGGCGGAAGATGCTTTTATCTATTGGGCAAACGACCCTGTGGTGGTACCCGAATTGGATAAGTATCCGCACAAGGCACGGAGATATGCCTTTGCCTGCCAACCCGTGTCGGGGGCTTCTGCTTTTGCTGACAATCAACAACTTATAATAGATACACCTAATTCGCATTTCACAATGGAGCAAGATTTATTGGCACTGACAGGCACACACAATTTGTACAACTCGTTGGCATCGGGCATTGCCGCCAAGTTGCTGGATATTTCGGACGATAGTTTGCGAGAGTCGCTTTCGAACTTCAAAGGGGTGGAGCATCGTTTGGAGCGTGTGGCAAAGGTGCGTGGCGTGGAGTTTATCAACGACTCCAAAGCTACGAACGTAAATTCGTGTTGGTATGCTTTGCAAAGTGTGAAGAGCAAGGTGGTGCTGATAATCGGAGGCACGGACAAGGGCAACGATTATTCCGAGATAGAGGAATTGGTGCGTAGCAAGGC
>JBHBVA010000215.1:0-2690 GCA_041793355.1 Bacteroidota bacterium
AATATATGGGACAAGAGCTTGGTATTAACGGATATAACATTGTTCATCCTGCGGAGATAGCTATTGCATATCCCCCGCATACGATACTGATTACAATCTCAGTATCAATATTTCACGTACCACATCGGCCGTAATGTTATGCCTTTCGCCGAGCTTCCACCCTCTTTCGCTTAAGCGTTGTACTACGGTTTCCACAGCTTCTGTCCCCAATCCATAATCGGAAAGCCGTGTGGCGACACCCATCTGCTTAAAGAACTGCTCAACAGCCTCGATGGTGTAAGTAATCCGCTCGTCGGCACTCATATTATTATATATGCCAAACACTTGTTCGCCCAGCCTGAAAAGTTTTTCACGTTTCTGCTCACGCAACACGTGCAGCACGCCGGGCAACACTATTGCCAAAGTTTGTCCGTGGTCCAACCCAAACAGAGCTGTCAATTCGTGTCCTATGGCGTGGGTAGCCCAATCGGAAGCTACTCCGCAACCTATCCAACCATTCAAAGCCCACGTAGATGCCCACATCAAATTGGAACGTACCTCGTAATCCAGTGGATGCTCCAATGCTTTAGGACCTTCCAAAATCAATGTTTTGAGTATGCTTTCGGCAAAATAATCTTGCAACAACGCTCCGCCAACAGGGTAAGTGAGATATTGCTCCGCCACGTGTACAAAGGCATCTACCACCCCATTTGCTATCTGCTTGGCGGGCAAGGAGAAGGTAGTTTCGGGGTCGAGAACCGAAAAGCGGGGATACACTTTATCGGACATAAAGGAGAGTTTACTTTTATCGGCATTGCGTGTGATAACCGCTCCGGCATTCATTTCGGACCCTGTGGCGGGCAAGGTTAGCACCGAGCCAAATGGCAAGGTAGCGGTTACGGGCAATCGCTTTGCGATAATATCCCAAGGGTCAGCATCTTGCACAAAGGTGGCCGCCACAATAAACTTAACGGCATCTATCACCGAACCTCCGCCAACGGCAAGCACAAAATTTAACTCCTTACGGCGAATCACATCTACGGCACGCATACAAGTTTCGTAGTGAGGATTGGGCTCGATTCCGGCAAATTCTTCTATATATAGGCCTTGCAAAGCATCCATAACTTGCTTATATACACCATTTTGCTTAATGCTACCACCTCCGTACACCAATAAGATACGGGCATCGGTCGGAATTTCGGGACGGATATTGGCTATTTGCCCTTTGCCAAAAAGTATTTTTACGGGATTCTGAAAACTAAAATTTTGCATAATTCAAACGTTCAATTTACAAGTGAGACATTATTTTGACGCTTATAGCATCATCAAACTGACTGTGAAACAGATAGCTACCACAACAAAAAAAACAAAAGCCTTAAATTTGCTGTGATGTGCTACAAAAAAGTGTGCAATAGGCACTAACGACAGCGAAACACCTATGAGTAAAGTCTGCACATCGGCCCAGCAAGCAAACAGATAACTAACTATAAATAAGCCCGAAAGCAAATACAGAGCATTCAGATAGTCGCGAACCTGCACTTTTTCTCGGCGAATGGTGAATTGCAACAGGCTGAAACCAAGCATCAACAGGGCCAAAACAACAATTGCCAAAATATTATCCTGCCAAGGACGAGAGAGGATGCCCAACACCCTGACCGATGGCCAAGCCAGAAAATGGTCGGCAAAAAGGTGGGTTCGCCCCAACAAGGCGAGGGCTACAAAGCTCAACCAAAAAACAGAAACCACACCTAACATCAGAGCCAAGAGATTTCGCATATTGAAAATGCGATAAAATCCAAGCAAAATAAGCATTGGCAACAACTGTAAAACTGCCGGCAGAGTGATAAGCGAAGCCAATCCCAACAATGCACCTACTCTGAAAAGGTGTGTTTGCGGAGAGGGATGTTGATATAAATGCAATATCTGCAAAAAGCCCAACAAGCACAAAAATCCGGCCAGTAAATCGGGCGAAAAACGCAGCAACACGGTACTAAACAGCAACAGTGCCATATTCACCGAAAGTGGCAAAATGCTCCGCTTGCGAACAATGGAAAGATGCCAAGCAACGTATGCCATTGCTCCACCGGAAACAACGTTTATGGCTGGTGCTATCCAAGTCCACACCGTGTGCGTATGGTCGAATAGTGCGTTCCAAAAAACATTATCCACAGGTTCTGCTCCTGCGGTAAGCCCTTGCCCTACAGCTACAATAGCCACAGGCAAAACAAACAACAGGGGGAGAATACTGCCCTCGATAACGTGTCTTTTGTAAAATTTTTCCACAACGCTTATTGTAAGTCAAACCCAATGTCCGAACGGAAGTATTTACCCTCGAAATGTATCTGCTGTGCGTTTCGGAACGAGTGGGATAATGCCTCATCCTTTGTGTTGCCATAAGAGCTCACCGCCAACACTCGCCCTCCGGCTGTGAGGATATTTCCGTCTTTTTCGGCCGTTCCTGCGTGAAATACAATACTTTGGGCATCCACTTGCGACAGGCCGGTTATCAGTTTTCCCTTTTCGTAATCGCCCGGATATCCGCCCGACACAAGCATTAATGTGCAGGCGTAGCGTTTATCCACTTCCAACGTACGAGCATCCAAATTGCCCTTTGCCACTCCGTCGAGCAAATCTACCAAGTCAGAGGCTATTCGCAACATAACCACCTCTGTTTCAGGGTCGCCCATTCGCACATTATACTCTATAACCAT
>JBHBVA010000216.1:0-2528 GCA_041793355.1 Bacteroidota bacterium
GTTCTCACCATTCCGTAAATCACATAAAGAAATATCAGCAACAGGAGAAAAGCTATCACCGTATAGCGTCCCATTGCATCTTTTCCGGCTTCCTTTTTATCTCGTTTCATCGCCATAGTGTCTTCTAAATTTACTGTTCCACTGGCACAGGTGTTATCACCTCATACACAGGCTTATCGGATAAATGTAAGTCCAGCCCTCGACTTTCTACTAGCTTCTGCACTCGCGATTGCCTTCCCATTCCCGTCAGTTGCATCTCCAGTGCCTGATGTTCCAATTTGGCATCTTGCAGTTTGCTTTTCAACCGGGCTATCTCGGCCGTTTGCTGTGTGCAGGTGTATCCGTTGCTGATGTAAAGAATAGCGATAACAAACAGTGTGATAATAAACGGCAGGTTGTTCACGAACAGATCCTTCGTAAGCACACTGCCACTCATCATTTCCACCACCACTCGTTTTAGGTTTTTCACCTCTGTGTTTTTAGCCATAAGCGTTGTAACTCTTTGTTTTTTTACAATTTTTCTGCTATTCTCAGTTTTGCACTTCTCGAACGCGGATTACGAGCTTGCTCCTCAGCATCGGGAACAATCACCTTACTGTTAATCTGACGAAAAGGCGTTTCGTAGTTGCCGAAAAAATCTTTTTCGATTCGTCCCTCAAAGTTCCCCGTGCGAATAAAGTTTTTCACCAGTCTGTCCTCCAGCGAATGATAAGTGATAACGGACAATCTTCCGCCTACTTTCAGCATCTGCAAAGCCTGCGTAAGCATTTCCCGAAGGGCTTCCATTTCTTCATTCACCTCGATGCGTAGGGCCTGAAACGCTTGTGCCAACACTTTTTTTTCCTTCTCCTTACGAACAAAAGGTGCCAGCACATCCAACAAATGGCTAACCTTGCAAAGCGGAGCCGCCTGCCTGCAACGCACCACCGCCGCCGCTATCTGACGTGCCTGCCGCAACTCGCCGTAAAGGTAAAATACATCCGCCAAACGCTCCTCGCTATACTCGTTAAGTACTGTTTGAGCTGTTTTTCGGGCTTGTTGGTTCATCCTCATATCCAGGTCGCTATCCTCGTAGCGAAACGAGAAACCACGCTGCTCGGCATCGAAATGGTGCGACGACACCCCCAAATCTGCCAGCACGGCATCCACGCTATCCACTTTGTGATATTGCAAAAAGTTTTTGAGGTAGCGGAAATTGCTCCGCACAAAGGTGAAACGCTCGTCCGAGGGGGCATTGGCAATAGCATCTTCATCTTGGTCGAACGAATAAAGGTGACCGCCATCGCCCAAGCGGGATAAAATCTCTCGCGAGTGTCCACCTCCGCCAAAAGTTACGTCCACGCATACACTGTCGGCACGCAAATTCATTCCATCCACGCTTTCGTGTAGCAACACGGGCAAGTGATATTGTTGTGTATCGGCTTTTTGAACCATCTTATAATCAAATACTTACATTTTTTATATTCAACCCGTAAAAATAGTCTTTTTTTCGGAACGAGGCTTCATTTTGGTTATCAAAAAAATCCTTTGTACCGCACGAGATGGCTCCAAAGAGACCGTTGCACAGCCTCATATAGTGTACGATGCAACTAAAGCAAGAAGTGTTTCCCGCTTTCATCGGAAAGTGTTAGAGTGAGGCGGAAGTGTTTTCACATCCCCCTTCGCTTGCGATGCGTATAGAAAATTTGTAACGAATTGAACAAGTTTTGCCACAAAATGTAGGCACCCGGAGCCACCGCCGAAATAGGCAACAAATAGCTCTGTGCCAACCAAATAGCAAAAATTGTATTCTTCTGCCCCAGACTTTGCCCTGCGGAAATGGCATCGCCATAATTCCTGCCGATGTACTTGCCAACACCAAACTGCCCCACACAAGCAAGCAAAGCAAGACACGCTATCGCCACCGGTCGCCACACTCCCGCTTGACTATACAACATCACCGAATTTACGGTGGTGGCGGTAGCTATCACCAGCGACCCTACCCACAAGTAAAACGAAACTGACACCCTGCCGGCAACAAATTTAGCACTGCGGGGCGATAGCTTCCGCAACAAAACAGCCGACACAAAAGGTAGGAGCAAAACCAACGATATTCGCTTAAAAATCAGCCAAAAGGATTCGATAAAAGGCACCTCGCCATAAGCTCCAATCCACGAAAACAAAAGGGGAGCCGCAAGCATCACTGCAAAGTTACTCAGCAGGGTATAGGTGGTAACACTCGCCAAATTACCACCCAACATACCCGTAATCACTACCGCTGCCGAAGCCGTAGGAGCCAGCAAACAAATAAGCACGGCTTGTGCCAAAGCCTCGTCTGCCACACGTAGCAGGCAATACGCCGCCACACCACCCAACATTTGCACCAGCAACATCACCAAGTGCATCCGGCGAGGACGAAGCTGTCGCAACGAGATGCCGCAATAGGGGAAAAACAACAAGCAGGCTATTACATAAGGTAAAACCACCGCAAAGGATTGAAAATGAGAGTGAAATAACACCCCCAATACCATAGCCAAAGGCATCATATA
>JBHBVA010000217.1:0-2972 GCA_041793355.1 Bacteroidota bacterium
AAGGCTCAGCGACGGAATATGAGAGTTGTTGTTGCGACGTTGGTGAAATTCGTCCCGCACATCGCTCTGAAAAGCATATTGCAAGCTCAATTTGCTGCCATTAGGCAATCCGTAGTAGCCCTTGATACGTGCCGTGTGGTGTTGCACCTTTTGATTGGGATAGTCCACCTTGCGGCTAAACGGCTGAATTGCTTCAGGCTTTAGCCCAATGGCGATACGTTCGGACAAAAGCTCCGTGTCGCCCATTTGGGCCCAGTAGAGTACACCTATCCGGGTAGAAAAAATGCTGTAACTGAGGTCTATACCATAATCTTTTCCCTTTTTCCATCCCAAAGCCAACGAGGCATTGGTTTCACGCATGCCCGTATTGTTCAACAAATAGTTTGCAGTGGAGCGGTCGCCACCATTTATGTAAGTCCCTTGCACTCGCCACGCTGCCACACCATCCCCTAAGGACAGACCTCCGCCATCCGCATATCCCGTTAGAGCGATGCGTCTGCCGTTGCTGCCGTAAAGCGATGCAATGTTACCTCTCAGTTGCTTGCGTGTATATGGTAGCTCCCGGCTATCCATTTCGATAACCCCGCCTAAGGCTTCCGTTCCGTAGCGGATAGCTTCGGCACCTTTGATAACCCGTATTTTACCTGCCACATTAGCATCCAATTCCGGAGCGTGGTCTGCTCCCCACTGTTGCCCTTGCTGACGCACACCGTTGTTTACTATCAGCAGGCGGTTGCCATACATTCCGTGTAGTACGGGCTTGGCAATGGTTACTCCGGTTTGCACCATACTGATACCTTTCACCTGTTCCAGCGATGCTGCCAGCGTGCTGCCCAAATGCTTCTGCAAGTCGGCAGACGATACTTCGCGTGCCACCACATTTTGCGAGTGCATCACTTTTTGACCCATTACCACAGCTTCTTTCAGCATATTCACCTGCGGATGTAAGGCAAGGCGATAGGGCTGATGACTGATAATTTCGGAGCTTTTCAGCGTAGCCTGACGGTACCCCATTGCCGTAACCTTCACTTCCGAAACGGATAGCACATTGTGGGGCAATCTTATGATTCCCAACTGATTGGCAGAATGATAAGTTTTACCGTCAAACAGCACGGCATCAGCAATCGGGGTGCCGGTTTCGGCATCGGTAACCTCTATCACCCGATAAGCGGACTGCTGAGCCACCGCTACAAATGCGTGCATCAGCACAAAACAGAGCAAAAGTATTTTTGCAAACTTTTGATACATAGATATTTATGAAAATAGATTTTGTTGAAAGAAAGCACGCAACACACGTGCGACACATCGCAACCGAAACAAATAGCTTGCCATCCGATGTTTGCCAATGTAATCACCTACAGAAAGAACTCTTTTCCACAAGAGGAAAACGAACACTCGGCAACATAAGGAGATACAACTCACCTGCGTATGCAAGCAAACTTAAGCGTATTATTTTGATGTTCAGACGCTTAGCAGGCAGGAGGAGCCCGTAGTGATGTGTAAGGTGTGTAGATATATGTTTCGGACAGAAGTACCGATTGGTATGTAACATCGGTAATCTGCACAAAAGCAGTCAAAGGGTAATACTCCACTTGTGTGGAAGCGGAAAGCACAAAGTGGCAAAGGTCGCAATCGGCATGCGAATGTGCCGGTGTATCCACAGCCTCGTGTTGGCAGTGCGAAGCACAACTTTCGGATGTTTCGTGAAAGTGTACAGCCTTGATACCCAATACAAAGAGTAACGACGTTGCCAGTAGCCACGCCATCATCCGTTGTGCATAAGTATGTTTTGTATTCACTTTCATTTTTGCTCTATTTCCGCAAAACAGTTCGCAAAGCTAAATATTTATTGTCAAACGGACAAACCTTAACCCTATTTTTTGCTTTGCAAGTAAGCGGTAGCCACCTCGTCCAGCTCGGCATACCACTCTTCGCCAAAGCAACGAATAAGCGGCTCTTTCAGAAACTTATAGATGGGCAATTTCAAACTCCGACCCAAGCAGACAGCCGGTTTACAGATGCTCCATTCGTGATAATTCACGGCAATAAAATCTCTGTATTTCTGCAGGCGGATGGGGTACAGATGGCACGAAATAGGCTTGTAAAAGTCTATTCGCCCCTCGCGATAGGCCTTTTCGATGGCACAGCTGCAATGCCCTTGCTCGTTGTAGTAGGTAAATACACAATCCTTTCCGTTCACGATGGAAGTAACCATATCGCCATCCGTATCCTGATAAGCTACACCTTGCCGATTGATAACGGCTTGTGCCTCAGGCGAAAGGTCATTCCACACGTGCGGAAGTACCTCTTCCAGTACAGGCACTTCGCAGTCTTCGAGCGGAGCCCCCGACTCGCCATCTACGCAGCACCAGCCTTTGCATGCCTTTAAGTCGCAGCAAAAATGCTCCTCCACCACGTCCAAACCTACTATCGTTTCGCCAATTTGCAACATATATCGCTCTGCTTTAGTTTTTTTAATCGGAGGGCAAAGGTACAGTTTTTTTTGCCGTATTGGCTTCCGGCTAAAAACTTCATTTGTGAACAAGGTAAAATATCATTCTCCGAAACAGTCAAAGTGTTCAATAAAAAGCCGATATTTGCACTTTTATTCAATAAACTCAGACAGAGATGAACGGTAAACAGAGATTTTGTTTCTTTCTTTTATTTATAATACTGATTTTCAATATTATATCTACGTCGGCTCAAAACAATGCCTATCGCATATCGGGCATCGTAACGGATGCCGAAACCGGCAAAGCCTTAGAGGCCGTTCTCGTGAAAATACAGAAAACCAAGCGAGGTGTACTCACCGACACACAAGGACGTTTCAGCCTGCTTTCGCCCTCAGGCGAGGAGGTAAACATCCAAATTTCGGCTATGGGCTATCGCTCCAAAAGCGTGAAAGTTCCGGCACACGAAGCTAACGATTTAAGCATTCAACTGCAGCCATCGGGCATCAGCCTGCAAGAAGT
>JBHBVA010000218.1:0-2920 GCA_041793355.1 Bacteroidota bacterium
AGAAAGAAAAGATGAAACTTAAACATTTATTTTTCAACGCATTGGCGGTGATGGCTTTTGCCGCCTGCAGCAGCGAGGCTGAAGAGATAAAGCCCGCCGATAAAGCCTCGACGGCTACTTTACAGTTGGATATGACAGGCCAATACGGCACAGGTAATTCTGACCAAACACGAGCTTTGAGCTTGGACGGAACGGAGTATCCCCGCTTCATCCACGAGGAGGGCGTAACAGACTGGAGCACACACTGTTTCATCCGCAACGAGGCAGGAACCGTGCAGTTCTATGCCCTTGTGGACTGGAACGCAAGTACTGATTCGGACGGAAACATCTCCCTCCACATCAAAAATTCTACATTGACACTACAAAACAGTGCTGGTAGCGATGTAACTGCTACTGAAACACTTCCCAAAGCAGGCGAACGCTGGTACATTGCAGGTATTGCAGGCGGCGGTGTGTTGGACGAGACAAAAAGCAACGTGGATTTTGCCTACTCTTATGCTTTAGATCAACCTCTTCTCAATAATCAGGCACGTATCCCCTTATCCTTTGGATGGACACGCTTTACGGTTCCGAGCAATTCGGAGAGAGCACCACGCATTGTGGTACAATTTCAACCACAAGGTACATTGCTAAGTGTGAACGTGAACAATAAAACCAACGTGAATAACGAAGCGTTAGAAGCAACTTTCATTAAGGTTCGCTCCAATGCTCTTTCGCAAGCAGGTGTTTTCGATTATTCGCTCGCAGCTACACGGGCAGACTATACTACATCTCCTAAATGGACATTCACCAACGACGAGGCCTCTATAGGCTATTTCTATCAACCTATCAGTTCCCTTACTAAGGACGAGGAGGTAAATCGATACGTGTGGGCAATGCCTCGCCCTGAGTCGGCGAAACCCAGCAGCGGATTTACCACACAAGTAGGTTTGGTATCCAACAAATCATACGAAGGGGGAAGCACAAACAGCCCCTCTATACGTACCACCGGCTATAAAGCCGGCCTCGTTTATGCCGCAAGCATCGATGTAAATCGTCCCTATTTACCCTACGAATACGTTACTACGCACAACGTGGCATCAGATGGGGTGAGCTTTGCCACCTCGCAAGCAAACGATGCAAGCCAACTTTGGACTTGGTATAATGCAATTGAGAAATTTACATCTATCACCATTGATGGTAAAGCTTACTGCTTACCCACTTACAACAGTTTACGAGCTGTTTTTCCTTTGACCACACAAATCATAAACTTCTCTACCGAAGCTACAGTGGAGGAAAGAGAATACATTACAATGGATGTTATGTCGAAGTTTATGATGGGTTCTTTCAAAAGTACCGGCAGCGGTGTTATTTACGCTCTCCGTTACAAGGAGCAAGTATCTGATACCGAGTATAAATACAACCGCTTGACAGCTGTTCGTTACGAGTACAAGGACAATCCAAACGGTGGCAAGATGCTACAAGCTACATTCCGACATCTGGGCACAGCAGGAGCCGCCACCACCCTTACTGAAGTGGCCGATGAGGCTTATTGGCAAAGTAATACAACTAACGATGTGGTATTGGAATTCCCCGCTTCCGGACGACTTAATGAATATGGCGGAGCAATCAATTCGGGTCATGGATGGTATTGGACTACAAGAAGTAACCCGACAACGGATTTAGCTTCGGCCGGTACGTTCTCACCCTCTATTTTAGGGCTCCGGAGCAATATCAACAAAGCCGGATCGTGTGCCGTTCGTCTTTACAAAGATGACCTCTTCTAAGCAATGAGTAGAAGTGTAAAGCTATAAAATCCTCCCCCTCTGCGTTTTTGCATTGCCCTATTTCCCGCAGGGCGGAGAGTTTAAAAGTGGTGTTGTTTTACTGTGGCAATACCCAATATCGAAAAAAAAGGGTGAAATTAACCTCCCCCGTACCGCTCGTGATGAGTAGTGCGGGGGAGAATTGTTTGAGAAAAACAGGAAAATCCTCGTGTTACTCTATTTCTCGCCTAAAGGTGCATCCGACCTTCCACTCGGAGCAACCAAAAGCAGTTTTTCCGCGTATCACTTTTCCTTTTCCACACAGTGGACATGTTTCCGGTTCTGCGTTGTTGGTGTTTTTATTTTTATCCGGTTCGGATTTACCTTTTCGGGAAGTCGTTTTTTTCTTGGCTTGTGGTTTGTCGTCAGTTTCTGTTTCCACTGCTATCGTTCGCCCCCAATCGCATTTCACCTGATGCACAATGTCTGCCACCATCGCTTTCAGTTCGTCCAAAAACTGCTGGGTATCATACTCTCTACGCTCTATCTGACGAAGTTTTTTCTCCCAAATACCTGTTAGCTGAGCCGATTTCAACAAATCGTATCGGATGGTTTGTATCAGTTGTATGCCTGTTTGTGTGGCGTGCAGTGCTTTTCTCTCCTTACGGATGTAATGCCGCTTGAAAAGCGTTTCGATAATATTCGCACGTGTAGATGGTCTGCCGATGCCGTTCTCCTTCAGGGCATCACGCAGCTCCTCCTCTTCTACCAACTTGCCTGCTGTTTCCATTGCTCGCAGCAGGGTTGCCTCCGTGTAATATTTGGGTGGTTGTGTCCACTTTTCGCCCAACGTAGGTTGATGCTCTCCGCACTCACCTTTTACAAAGTGGGGCAATATCTTATCATCCTCCAGCTCTGCATTCTCTTCATTTTCAAGCGATTGGTTTTTCTGCTCGAAAACCACTCTCCAGCCGGCATCCAATATTTGCTTTCCCGTAACCTTAAATTCTATCTTGGCAGCTTCACCCAATACAGTGGTAGTTGCCACCTTGCAGTTTGGGTAAAATGCCGCAATAAAACGGCGAGTTACGAGGTCGTACACACGACGCTCCGTTTCTGTGATATTGTTGGCTGCCACCCCGGTGGGGATGATAGCGTGGTGGTCGGTAACCTTG
>JBHBVA010000219.1:0-5340 GCA_041793355.1 Bacteroidota bacterium
AATGAAAAAATTTTTCTTCGGATTGCCGATTCTAATAGGGAGCTTAACAGAGAGCAGGTGAAAAAATTAGAATATGACAAGAATATACGCCGTTTTGAAGATGAAACTGTTCCCGAATTTGATGTTGCAGATTTAGATGAGGTCCTACTGACACAATACAAACAGAAGCTAAATTATCAAGGTAATATCTTCGATTTACTTGTAAAAAGATATTTAGCCCAACAAGTGAATGGTGCGTATCTTTTTAAAAAATCGGCAATACTATTGTTTGCAAAAGACCCCGAAAAATACATTCCATCTGCTTCTGTGCGTTATATCCGCTATGAAGGTACGGAGGCAAAAACTGGTGAAGCTCATAATGTGGTGAAGGACCAACGGTTCGAGAACAACATTCCTAACCTGATTGAGGAACTTCACTATTTCATCAAGACATCACTAAAAGATTACTACTTTTTAAGCATCGAGCAGGGTAAATTTGTGAAAGTACCGGAATATCCCGAACCTGCTTGGCTCGAAGGTATTGTAAATGCTTTGTGTCATCGCTCTTATAATGTGCAAGGAAATGCTATTTATATCAAACATTTTGATGATAGAATAGAAATTAGCAATAGTGGGCCGCTTCCGGCACAGGTGACCATCGAAAATATCAAAACAGAGCGATTTGCCCGAAATCCTCGAATCGCACGAGTGTTGGAAGATTTTGGCTATGTACGCCAACTCAACGAAGGGGTTGCTCGTATCTACGAGTCGATGGAAAAGTCGATGCTGTCTGTTCCGGAATATAAGGTGTTGAACGGGAATGTTTTCCTTACGCTAAAAAATAAAATAAGCAAGCATAATAGGAGTATTCCCACCGAAACTATTGCCAAAATAGAAAAATACTGGAAAGAATATAACGATATACAGCAACAGATAATTTTGCATTTGTCTGCCGAGAGTCAATTGACGTTAACAGAACTCGCACAAAAAGTGGATGCTACGGATAAGACGATTAGAAAATATTTGAACAAATTTATCAAGGGAAATATCATAGCAAAGCATAGTAAAAAACAACGGGATGCAAATGCTCTTTACTCTTTAAAAAAGGATTAAGAGGAAAATGAACAAAAATAAGAGGAAAGCCTGTTCTGTGTATAAGGTGTTGATTGTCAATAAGATTTTTCCATTAAGAGGAAAATGAGCAAAAATAAGAGGAAAGAGAAATCAAAAAAAATAATGAGTTAAACTATGCACTCGAAAATAGCCATCTATCAAGTATTGCCACGTTTGTTTGGTAACAGTAATGACACCAATAAGCCCCACGGCACAAAAATGGAAAATGGTTGCGGAACATTTGAGGCTTTTGGAGCGAAGGCTCTGACCGAAATCCGAAAAATGGGATTTTCGCACATCTGGTACACAGGCGTTTTGCAGCACGCTACTTGTACCGACTATGCTGATATTCAATCGCCTGCCGACCCTCCTTCTATCGTGAAAGGGCAGGCAGGCTCGCCTTATGCCATCAAAGACTATTACGATGTAGCCCCCGATTTGGCAAGCAATCCGCATAAACGAATGCAGGAGTTTGAAGCTCTGATAGAACGAACGCATCAGGCAGACTTGAAAGTGATTATCGACTTTGTACCCAATCACGTGGCACGCACTTATTGCTCAAAAGCAAAGCCTCTGGATGTAAGGGGTTTAGGTGAAGATGATAACCAAAGTAAACCCTTCGCTTCGCAAAATAACTTCTACTATTTGCCGGGCGAAACTTTGGGCGGAGCTTTTCTGAACAACGACTATTTTGAAAATCCGGCCAAAGTAACGGGAAACGATTGTTTTAGTGCCACTCCCGGCATAAACGATTGGTACGAAACCATCAAACTAAATTATGGGGTGGATTATTTGAACGGGCGACAAACCCACTTCCACCCAATGCCGAATACCTGGCTGAAAATGAAAGATATACTTCTCTTTTGGGCAAGCAAAGGCATTGACGGATTTCGTTGTGATATGGCAGAGATGGTTCCGGTGGAATTTTGGCAGTGGGCTATTGCTGAGGTGAAAAAACAATATCCACATCTTATTTTTGTGGCGGAAGTGTACAACCCTGCCGAATATGGGAACTACATACACATAGGTGGGTTCGATTATTTATACGACAAAGTGGGGCTTTACGATACCTTGCGAAACATTGTGCAGGGGCATCAGCCTACTTCCGATATTACGTTTTGTTGGCAACGGTTGGGCGATTTGCAAAAACAAATGCTCAACTTTTTGGAAAACCACGACGAACAACGCATAGCATCACATTTTTTTGCCGGCGACCCTCAAAAAGCCAAACCCGCAATGTTGGTATCGGCTTTGATGAACACCAATCCCGTAATGATATATTTCGGGCAGGAGCTGGGCGAGAGTGGAATGTATCAAGAGGGCTTTAGCGGAACGGACGGACGAACCTCGATTTTCGATTATTGGCATCTCCACAGCATAGAACGTTGGCGAAACGGCAACCGCTTTGGCGAAAAGCTACTGACCGATACCGAACGCAGTTTAAGACACTTCTATATCAACGTATTGCACATTTGCAAGAATGAAGCAAGCATAGCACAAGGTTCGTTTTTCGACCTGATGTATGCCAATTATGACAACCCCGATTTCGACTCTACCCGACAATTTGCCTTTTTGCGAAACGGTGAGGGTGAAACGATGCTGGTGGTTGCCAATTTTGCCAACTATTCTGCAAATATTCGCCTGCATATTCCGCCCGAAGCCTTACATTTCGTGGATATGCAGATAGCGGATTTCACCTCTGCACACGAGCTACTGACAGGCAAAACCGAACAAATGGTATTCGCCTCGCCCAACGACATTGCTCTGCACGTAGAGGCATACGGTGGAAAAGTATTGAAATTTGTGCGGCAATAGTACGGTTTCAATACGGATTATTTTATACTTTTGTGGCACCATAACTACTTTATTCAACGAATTACGAAAATGGAAAGTCCTAAGACTTCTTACAAAGTATTTTCGGGAACAAATTCCCGATACCTTGCGGAAAAAATTTGTGCCCACTTGGGTTGCACATTGGGTAATATGAATATCGAACACTTTGCCGACGGCGAGTTTTCGGTGTCGTATGACGAATCGATACGCGGAGCCACCGTGTTTTTGGTGCAGTCCACCTTCCCCAACTCGGACAACCTGATGGAACTGCTGCTGATGGTAGATGCAGCCAAGCGTGCATCGGCAAAATCCATCGTGGCAGTAATCCCATACTTCGGATGGGCAAGGCAAGACCGAAAAGACAAGCCTCGCGTATCTATCGGAGCTAAGCTGATAGCCAATATGCTAAGTGCGGCAGGTATTAACCGACTGATGACAATGGACTTGCATGCCGACCAAATTCAGGGCTTCTTTGATGTGCCTGTGGACCACCTGTATGCCTCCACCGTGTTTTCGGAATACATCAAAAGCAATTTCGACCTCAACAACTTGGTAATAGCCACTCCCGACGTGGGTGGTACCAAACGAGCCAGCTCGTATGCCAAACACTTGGGGGTGCCGATGGTGATTTGCTATAAGCTCCGCAAAAAAGCAAACGAAATTGCCGAAATGGAAATCATTGGCGACGTAAAAGGTATGGACGTGTTGTTGGTAGATGATATTGTGGACACTGCCGGCACAATGACTAAAGCCGCCGAGCTGATGATGCAAAACGGTGCCAAATCAGTACGAGCCATAGCCAGCCACGCCGTGATGAGCGACCCCGCTTCCACGCGTGTGGACCAATCGGCTTTGGAAGAAATCATATTCTCGGATAGCATCCCTTACTCAAAAAAATGTGAGAAAGTGAAAGTGCTATCCATTGCCGAAGTATTTGCCAACTCCATCCGTATGGTGTGCAACAACGAGTCCATCAGCTCGCTGTACGTTTTATAATACTTTTGCAACCCTATAAAAGAACGTTACACTACTTCCCTTATTCGGATTTTTTTTCAAAAAAAAGATACCGGAGGGAAGTAGTTTTTTTCTAACGGGAACTTTTCTGCCAAAGGCAAATTCCCTTTTTTATTGTTGGCAAAAAATATGGCAACATCTATCCGCAAAATACTCATTATCCGTTTTCGCCGTGTGGGCGATGCCGTACTTTCGTCGGTGCTGTGCAGCTCGTTGCGGCAGAGTTTCCCCCAGGCGGAAATACATTACGTGCTTAACCAAAACATTGCTCCGCTGTTTATGCCGCACCCCGATGTGGATAAGGTTATCCCCTTTTCGGATGCCGAGCAAAAATCGTTTCTTACTTACATCGGCAAGGTTCGCCGGCTGATGAAGAGTGAGCATTACGACCTCATCATAGACACTCGTTCTACCATTAAATCGCTTTGGTTCAGCCTGTTTTCGTTGCACACACCTTGGCGGATAGGACGCAAAAAAGCCTACAACATTTTTTTGCAAAACTATCGCATTCCGCTATCGAAATACGATGAAGTAACCAATACGCTCCGCCTGCTCAGCCCCCTAAAGCAACAGTACGCTATCCGAGAGGAGCGAAATTTCAGATTGGAGTGTACCGATGTAGAACGGCAGGATTTTGCCCATAAACTTGCCCAAAACGGAGTGGATACCAATAAACCCATCATTGTATGTGCTGTTACGGCTCGTTTGGAGTCGAAGGTTTGGACTCGCAGTCAGATGGTGGAAACCCTCCGCCGGATACTGAACACCTATCCCAATGCCCAACTGATTTTTAATTATGCCGGCGAACGTGAGAAGCAAAATGCCTTTGCCATTTGGGAGGAATTGGGGTGCAATCCTCGCATATTCATTCATTTAGAGGCAAATACCTTGCGAGAGATGGTGGCAATGTTCTCCTTTACATCATTCTTTTTTGGCAATGAGGGTGGACCAAGGCATATATCGCAAGCTATGAACGTACCCGGTTTTGCTATTTACTCGCCTGCCATTGCCAAAAGCGTTTGGTTGGTGAATGAGGGCGAACGCACGCAAGGTATCGAACTGGCTGATGTGGATGTGCAGGCGGCTAACGACAATAGCCTCACTTTCGAAGAAAAATTCAGTCGCATCACAGCCGATGCCGTGTGGCAACGACTGCATCCGATGCTGCAACGCTTTTTGGTTTAAAGGTAGAGGGTATTCTCCAACCCCTTGTAAAATTGGGATAAATCTAAATTCCTCAATAGATTACTCGTAAGGGTGTATAATCGTACGCCTTTACGCTTGCACCGTATTAGAAAAACCTGCAAATCATCTTTCATTCAATTAGTTATAAAAATATTTGCTTCCAATACAGAACTTTCTGGGAGAGAAGCGAGAAGAATGAATTTCTCATTATCCCCT
>JBHBVA010000220.1:0-4449 GCA_041793355.1 Bacteroidota bacterium
ATATTACTGCACGACTCAAACGAGGATCGTCGTAGAACATATTGTCGATACCACCTTCATAAGCTGTGGACAATTGTGCAGGATCTACGCCAAACTCTTTCGTAAGCACGTCATAAACAGCCTTAGCACGTGCTTCGCTCAAACGTTTGTTCAATGTAGGAGTTCCGGTTCCTCTGTCCGCATACCCGGTAACTGTGTATGAGATTTTTGGATTATCTTTTATTACCTTAGCCAAGAAGCTCAAGTTTACACGGGCAGTGTTGTCCACCGTACTTTTGCTGATAGGGAAAGTAATCAACAAAGGCATTGCAGCAATTTCTTTCTCCAATTGCACACGAGCCTGTTTAGAGCTTCCACCTGCTGCCAACTGATTGGTCAGTTCCTCGTTAGCCTTAGCCAAAGCATTTACTCGATTGCGTAGCATATCCACTTCTTCTTCGCTATGTTTGATAACGGTAGTTACCTGACGAGGCTTCTTCCAGTTGCGTTCGCCACTGAAGCGATACACAAGACCAAGTGTTGCAGAAGTTATTTGGTCGCTGTCGCCCGGATCATTTACGTTAGGCAAATACTTGTGAGAGAATGTTTGGTTAAACAAAGCACCTTTCAAGTCCAAGCTGATGCTGAACAAGTTGCTCAAACGGAATGTATTCAACAAACCTGCAGTCAAAGCAAACTCGTGCTCGTGTCCACCACCCTTTTTGTCCGACACGATTGCTGCTGCACCGGCGTAAGGGATAAAGTTATAAAAGCGGTCGGGATTGTATCCGCAAAGCATATTACTCAAATTGAGCATTGCAGATGCGGTGAAAAGACCGTATTTGATTTTTTGCTCGTTGTAAACTACCCCGTCAGCTTCATAAGCCTTTCCGCTGTTGTAGAAGTCCAAATACCAACGCTCTTGAGCCGTACCGGAAGCCTGCTCAGCCAACGTCAAGCCCTTTGCTTGAGCAAAATCGGCACCCAAACGCACACCAAAACCGGGTGTAAACCACTTACCTACAAAGATATTTGCCGTAGGTGTTACTCGTTTTGAGAGCGACAATTTGTCGTCATTTTTACCCCAATAAACTTGGGCACCACCACCAATACCAATGAACCAGTTATCCTTGAAACGGTTAGTTATAACCTTGTAGCGGTCTTGACTTTCTTCAACAGTAGTGGTAGTAGTTACTGTTACATCTTGGGCCATTACTGTTCCAGACAATGCCAACCCCAAAATTGTACATTTAAATAAGCTTGTGCACATACGTTTTACTATTACGTTTATTATTAAATTAATTTATTTACAAAGGTACTACATCGCTCCGATATATGCAAATATATATTGCCTACATTTACAAGTTAAGTAGTATAATTCTTGATGTTTTTACCAAAATTTCCACCATTTTTTCTTTTCTTTGGCATATCCGCCATAGCCGTAGCCGTAACCATAACCGTATCCATAACCATAGCCGTAGCCCTGTCCGTTAGGTTTCAAGCCATTGAGTATGATGTGGAGATTATTCAGCTTGTTCTCATCGTAGAAGCGTTGTATTTGAGGCAATTGTCTCTTATCCAATTTTCCTGCTCTCACAATGAATATGGTAGCATCCACCACGCGGTTGATAATGGTAGCATCTGCTACGATACCCAGAGGTACGTTATCAACAATGATATGATCGTAATGCTTTTTCAACTCGGCAATCAAGGTTTCCAATCGGTTGCTTAGCAACAATTCCACAGGATTAGGAGCCACTGTCCCGAATGGCACAACATCCAAACCTTGAATCAAAACATTCTTGGCCAGCACATCGTTCAGTGTGTACATATCACTCAGCAAGTAATGGGCAGCCCCTTTACGGCCGGATAAGTTAAGACCGGCACTCAATGTCCCCTTACGCAAGTCCAAATCCACCACTACCACTTTTTTGCCTAAGTGTACAAAGCTTGCCGCCACATTCATCGATGTGAACGTTTTACCTGCCCCTGAGGCAAAAGAGGTGAAAGTTATCACACGTAATTGATTGCCCAGCTGTGTACGCAATATTCTAAACGCTTCCGAAAGCGGATCGTTAGACGTTTTATCTATCGCAATTACGTCCTCTCCGTTGTCCCGACCACCCGAATAAGGAATTTCGGCCAAGAACGGAACGTCTAAAACATCCTCAATATCTTTACGTGTGCGTACCCTTGTATCAAGCATCAATATCAGCAACAACACTGCCGAGGGGAAGAATATTCCACAAAGCACTCCCATAAGCAGTTTTTTAACCAGCACAGGGGCAATAGGTGCAGTATTAAGCGTAGGCGGGTCTATCAAGCGAGCATTGTCTTCTGCCGCTACCTTAGCCAAAGCATTCTCCTCTCGTCTGTTGAGCAAAAAGATGTACAAATCCTCTTTCACTTTTTGCTGTCTTTCAATAGAAAGCATCTGACGTTGTTTTTTAGGAGCCTGCTGAGCAAGTCCGCGGGCAATAGCCCCTTGCACATTTGCGTCATTTCGGCGAAAAGCTAAGGTGGAATAAGTATTATTGATAGATTCCACGATACCCTGCTTCATTTCGGCCAGAGTGTTGGTAAGTTCTATCACAGTGGGATTCTGCTCGTTGCCACCTTCCATCAGCCGATTACGCTTCAAAAGCGTAGAGTTGTATAGATTAATCTGGCTAACGATATTGGCATCTTCCAAACCTATATTGCTTGGTAATAAGTCGTTGGCTTTTCTGCTGTCGGACAGATACTGTCTTACCATTTCAATTAGACGCATCTGCGTAGTGATGGCCTTAGTGGCATCCTCGTACTGAACGCTTTGGGTAATGTGTCGTTCGCCGGTGCTTCCGATGTCTTCACCTCCGTTCATTACCTGCTCTTGCTCCAGCAACTGTTCTACATTCCCCAGCTCCTCTTCGATAACTTCTAAGCGTTCCTTAATAAATTGCTCGGTATTGGTAGCTGTTAATGTCTTATCTTCTATAGAGTTAGCATTGTATTCACGTACAAGTTCGTTCAAAATATCGTTTGCCCGAAATGGGGACACATCCTGCAAAGAAAAGTTGATGATAGACGAGTTTGTTTCCGTTTGGCTTACCTGCAAGCCTCCCGCAAACATATTGGCAGCCACATTAATGGGTACACGTCTTACAAATATTACTTGGTCGTTCCAAGTTTCGTTGTAAGACGGCGAAAGCGACACCTGCATAGCTATATTGCCTATCAACACCTTTTGATTAAATGGCACCCGAAAAGCTTTTTTCTGCTTTGCATCCACTTGCACAGTTACAAGAGCCGTTTTGCTATCCACAAGTTTCACGGAAAAGTCCATCGACCTGTTGGTAGCATTATAAAATTTCACGTTGATAGGAGAAATTTTATACAACTCTACCCTCCTCAGTTTGTCTTGTATCGAATAACTGACATTAATATTCAGCTTATCCACCACCCGCTGCAACAATTCTACCGACTTAAATTGCAAGATTTCGTTTGTAACATTGATGCGTGGCGTGGCACGGGCACTCCGACTCACATTCATAGAAATCTGCTCCAAGCTCGGATTTTTGATGGCTACAGACATTTGCTGCTGATAGATATAGGGAGCTTTGCTGTATTCGTAGTAAAAATAGCCTAAAAAAACCAGGATGGCCAACAAATACCACTTCCAATAAAATAGGAGGTAGCGTAAAATATCCAGCACGTTCACAGTGCTATCGGCAGAAGTTGCTCTTCTGTTATTGGTTTGCTTAGTCGTCATAAATAGATGTAAAAAAGTTATCTAATAAGGGCCAATACCGTAGTTATCAAACCGAGTGGGGCCACGATATACGACAATGCTTGCGTCATCCGTTCGGCACGCGGTGGTAGCGGAGCCGAGCTGGGAGGTAAATACACAATATCATTTTGTTGCAAATAATACACGGGCGAATCGAACAGCGAAACAGACTGCAAGTCGATATGATACATTTGTCTGATTCCCTCCGATTCTCTAATTACAGCCACTTCTTTCAACTTTACATTATTGAGTTCTCCGCCGGCACGAGCTATCGCTTCAACTATCGTTATTTTATTGTCCGGTATGGGGATAATTTGCCCGGTGGACTCTCTCATAACAATAATCTTGGAGTTTAACAGCTCCACTGTTACCGAAGCCGATTGCAGTATTTTCTGTTGGGCCAGTTTCCTTTTGATAAAGTCCTCCAACTCTTTGTGAGTGAATCCTATCACCCTTATTTGACCTAACTCCGGAAAATTGATTTCTCCGTTTTTGTCCACAATGTAGGTTTTATCTTTGTTTTGTGATGTACCTTGCGTGATAGTTCCATCGGTGGACACACTCACTTTTCCGGTATTGAACGAGGCCGCCAAGGCAGAATTCTTTGCATCTACGGAAATACCGAGTTTATCTCCTTCTTGAATCCGGATTTCGTGTCGTTGAGTAACGGGATACTCCTTATAGGGCACCATATCCTTCAT
>JBHBVA010000221.1:0-4061 GCA_041793355.1 Bacteroidota bacterium
CGACATTGCCGATAAGTCTATTCAACAGGATGATGCCCGTAACATCCTGCGACGAGGAGCTGTAGAGGGCTTTGCCGAACTGGAATTTAAAGCCCTGAACGGAGATGTTTATCGTTCGCGATGGAGTGTGCGAAGGGCTCGAAACAAGGTGAACGGGGCTTTGCAGGCGGTGGAAATGAGTCTGCATAACCTTACCAAAGGATACGAAGAACAAGGTAAATTTACGGAAATAAGGCAACGCATCGAAGCATTGGTGGGGCTTACCTTTGTGCAGTTTACACGTGCCGTACTGTTGGCACAAGGGGATTTTGCTACCTTTTTGAAAGCTCGTCAAAGCGAAAAGGCTGAGTTGTTGGAAAAACTTACCGGAACGGAAATCTATTCGCAAATTTCGCGTCGGGTGTACGAGCATACCAAGCAGGCCGAAAACGAAGTGATGCAGATTCGCACGCAGATGTCGGACGTAACGTTGTTGTCGGCAGATGAGCTGTCGGCTTTGCAAGACGAACAGACTAAACTGACAAGCGAATTGCAGGCACTACGTCGGCAGGAAAAAGTACTATCGGAACAAAAAATATGGCTTTCGGCCGAACAAAAATTGCGACAAGCACTAAGCGAGGGTAAAGCAGAACACGAACTTTTGCTACAAGCTATGGAGGACGCAGCCCCCCGCATTCGGTTTGTGGGAAAGGTGGAGGCCGTACAGGAAATTATTCCTCTGTATCAGCAGATTAAAGAGAATACACAAAGTATCCGTAACACATCGGAAGCAATAACTAAAACTGAATCGGACTTACAGCAAACGCAATTGGCTTGCACACAAACTGATGACGAATGCGAACAAGTGAAGCAACTGCAAGCCGAATGGGAAGCCGAGCAACAAGAATTGCAACCACAGATGGAACAGGCACGGATTGTTGATGTGGAAATTAGTTCGTGGAGTGAGCGTTTGGCAGAAGAGCAGAAGTTATTGGCAGCGAACAAAGAGCAGATTCAACGTTATGAAAAAGAGCAACAACAGTTGCATAACGAATTGAAACACGCAGAAGAGAGCATTCAAACGTTGGAGATTTTTTTCGAGCAAAAAGCATATTTGCGGTCGGTAGTGGAGGCATTTCCTCGCTTGCAGGTGCAGATACGCGATTATCAGGAAGCCACCACGCAAGCATCAAATTTAACACAACAAATTGCACAACAGCAAGCCTTGCTCACTACCCGTCGTAAAGCACTTGAAGCGGACGAAGAGGCATTACAGCAGTTGCAATCGATGTACTCGTCGGAGGTAATATTGCTCCGGAAGAAGTTGCAGGAGGGGATGCCCTGTCCTGTGTGCGGAAGCAATCATCATCCATTGCGGGGGCAATTTTCGCAAGAGGAGAGTTTGCACGAAGAGCAGATAGAGAAAGAAAAAGAAACTTTGTTGCAACACATCGATACCAAAAGAAAGCAAATAGAGCTTGGCGAAAAGGAGTGCCTGCAAATGCAAAGCATCTGCACTTTGGCACATCAGCGAGCAGAACTGTTAGAAATTGAAATAGCTCCCTCGCTGGAGGGAATCGACACTTGGCGTGAGCATCTGAAAGCCAATCGGTTGGTAGAAAATTTGCAAAAAACGGTGCAAGTGTGGAATAATCGCAGCGAACAACTACAAACCAACAAGGAGCTTCAAGGCAAGTTGCAAACGGCTTTGCAATATGCATCGCAGAATTTTATGCAGGCACAAATTCGGATTTTGGAGCAAGAAAAAATACACGAACAAGTAGATAAGGAACTGGAAGAAAGAAAAATCCGCAGAAAACAGTTACTGAACGGGCAAAGCGTACAAATGGTGGCGGAAGCCTCGCAAAAACGTTACAAGCATCTGCAACAATTGTGGCAACAAGCACACGAAAAACGCCAAAAGTTAATTGCCGAAAAAGCATCGCTTACGGGACGTTTGGAGCAGTTGAACAATGCTTTGCAGCAAACTCAAAAACAAAATTCGGAATTTACTGCCAAAATGGAAAACTGGCTGATTTCCAATTCCAAAGGTATCCGCCAAGAGGAGTTGGCAGAACTGATAGAAGTAGATAGCAACCAATTGGCCACCGAACGTTCGTATTTGAATAATCTTGCCGAGCGATTGACCGAAACTCGTACCCGTCTTGCCGAGCGACAAAAGCAACTCGACGACCATTTGCATCTGCCTATCGGACAAAATGTTTTGCCGGCGACAGAGTTGGAAGAAACTCTTCAATTTATTGATAATCAAATACAACGATATGCCGAGCAATTAACCGGAGTACAATTACGTCTGCAACGGCATAACGAAGATGTGCAAAAAGTATCGGCACTTGCCCTCCGTTTGCAGGATAAGGAGCAAAAACATCTGCACTGGGCAAAACTAAACGAACTGCTGGGGTCGGCCGATGGAGGTAAATTCAAAACCATTGCCCAAGCCTATACATTGGATGTACTACTGCTTTATGCCAACAAGCAATTGCATCTGCTTACCAAACGTTACCGCTTGCAACGCATTGCCCAAACATTGGCATTGCAGGTAGTGGACGATGATATGATGGGCGAGGTGCGGAGCGTACACACATTGTCGGGAGGCGAGTCGTTTCTCATTTCGTTGGCTTTGGCATTGGGACTTTCGTCCCTCTCGTCCAACAGAATGCGTATCGAATCGCTCTTCATCGACGAAGGTTTTGGTTCGTTAGACGTTGATACGCTCAATACGGCAATGGATGCTCTGGAGAATTTGCAAACACAAGGGCGAAAGATAGGCGTAATATCGCACGTAACGGAAATGACCGAGCGAATAAAAACACAAATACGTGTTACTCGCACCGCAAATGGTAAAAGTAAAGTAGAAATTGCGGGATGATGCAAGGGCGTGGAGTGCCTGCAAACAGAGCTTGTGTTATCCTCCTCGTTGCCCTACTATGCGTCCGTCTTGCATAAAAATGGTGCGATGGGTGCTGGCTGCCAATTGCTCGTCGTGGGTAACGATAACGAATGTTTGCCCCAGCGACTGTTGCAGGTCGAAAAATAATTTGTGCAGCTCGGCTTTGTTTTCCGAATCCAAGCTCCCCGATGGTTCATCGGCAAATATCACCACAGGGTTGTTTATCAAGGCACGTGCCACAGCCACACGTTGCTTTTCGCCCCCCGAAAGTTCTGCAGGCTTGTGTTGCAAACGTGCCGACAGTCCCAGCATATCCAACAGCTCCGTAGCCCGTTTGGTTGCATCGTTCCATTTGGCTTTGCCTATCAGAGCCGGAATTGCCACATTTTCCAATGCAGTAAATTCGGGTAGCAGTTGGTGAAACTGAAATACAAAACCGATGTTTTGGTTACGAAAATCAGCCAGTTGTGATTCTCGTAGCATAGCGGTGTTCACTCCGTTGATAGTTATGGTGCCACTATCGGCTTTGTCCAACGTTCCCATTATTTGCAGCAAGGTGGTTTTACCGGCACCACTTGCTCCCACTATCGATACGATTTCGCCTTGCTTCACATCCAAGTCGATGCCTTTTAGCACTTGTAGCGACCCAAAACTTTTGGTTACGGACTGTATTTGTATGATGCTCATAGATTGAAAAAACGTATTTACATTCGTTTGAAAAAAGATATTATTTTCTCCCCTTAGAGGGCTGAGTAGCAGATGCCGTTGTTTCGGATAGCTTCACTTCCAGTTTTATCAACTCGTCCCGATACTGGGCGGCCTCCAAAAATTCCATTTTTTTGGCGGCTTCGTTCATTTTTTTGCGGAGCAAAGCAATGTTTTTTTCCAGCTCTTGCGACGATTGATACACGGGCTGCACATCCGATGCTACGGCAAAGGTTTCGGGTTCGATATAAGGCTGTGGTGCATTTCGGCTTTGCAAGATGGAGTGCACCTCTTTACGGATTTGGTGAGGGGTGATACCGTGTTGCTCGTTGTACTTCATCTGAATTTCACGCCGGCGATTGGTTTCGTCTATGGTGCGTTGCATACTTTCGGTAATTTTATCGGCATAAAAAATCACCTTTCCGTTCACATTCCGAGCTGCCCGCCCCACTGTTTGTGTCAGTGA
>JBHBVA010000222.1:0-6216 GCA_041793355.1 Bacteroidota bacterium
ATCGTTACCAAAGTCGTTGTACAACAACAGTTCGGGAATATTTTTGGCGAGGTCTTCCACAGTATTCTGCCCTCCCTTCTCCCCCGAATGGCGGATAAGAACATCATCGTACAAAGCACCATCAAATAGATATGAACGCATACGCAACTCCTTGGGACGCACTTCCACCGTTTGATACAACTGTATGCCACTGCCCAAGCGGTCGTGATAATCGTCAAAACCATTTCGATATACTTTGGGAGAGGTGTTGCTGATAAGATATACGGGGGTTACGGGCTTGCCGTCGGCTTTTGCCGAAAGGCGAGAATAAGCGTGGTCGTGTCCCTGCAATACGAGGTCTGCCCCCTCGTCCTCCAATACAGATTTGAAGGCATACCGCATCACCAGGTTGCTTCGTCCCTCGCGTACACATCTCACGGCGTGGTGCATCATTACCACTTGCCAGGGTTGCGACGATTCCCTCAGCACTTTAGTCAGCCACGAGCGGTGATTGAGAATGGACGAAATATCATTGATGTCGTTACTATCCAGAACAATGAAACGCATCAACGGAAAATCCACATAATAGCTTCGTCCGGCAAAATCGGAAGGACCGTTGTGCGGATTGGCATACTGTGCCACCCAACGGCTATCCAACATGCGAGAAAAGCCTTTTTTGTAGTATTCATGATTGCCTGTGGCCATCAAAAAGGGCTTGGTAGCAATGTATCGGCTATCCCAAGCATCGAACCACGCATTCCAACATTCGTCGGTGGGAGCGTGTATGGCATCGCCCCCCATCGCCACAAAATCGGGCTTTTGCGATGTGGTGTCCATCGTCAGGAAGTGTAAAAAGCGTTGTTTGCTCTGCTCAACTTCCGGGTCTTGCACGTCGCCTATATAGACGAACTTCGATAGCGAGTCATTACCGGCTGCCATCTCAAATTCGTACTCATCCGAAAGGTGGCTACCTGTGTGCAAACGATAACGGTAATTAGTTCCGGGCTTCAAACCTGCAAGCCGAACCGTGTAATAACATCCTTTGCCGTTACGTGTCTGAACCAATGCACCTTCCGCCTTCACCCTACGCCAATGCACCAAAGTGTCGGCATACAGTAGCGGAGTTTCGATGTATTCCAAAAATGCCGATTGCAACCGCTCACCACATCGCCACGAAATGTTTCGTTCGCTCAAAAAGTCCTCTCCGGCAGTTAGGGTAACACGTGTAATGGAGTCGGGAGTGGTGTAGGCTTGTTCGGGTTCGTTTTTGAACCAAGCATCCCAACGCTTCCAAAACAGAAAAGCTGTACCCAGCACCACAATCAATGCCACGTACAGCCAACACTTTCTTTTACAACGAATTTTCTTCATCAATAAACACATTTTTAAGGTAGTTACAGTGGTGCAAAGATATATTTTTCGGTTTAGAATCACCATTGATTCGTACAGATTTGCACATTATGGAGTTTTTCTCAAGTACAGTTCCTCCCTCCGCTTTCGGATTAAGAAAGCAAAGGGAGGGATACTTTTTTTGTTCTTTCGCCGGGCGAAATAAGTTGGTTACTTCAGCACCACCAAAGCACCTTTGGGCCCGTGAGCTCCGATAACAAGGGCTTGCTCAATGTCTGCCGTTTTTGAAGGGCCGGAAATGAACACGCCAAATTCTCGTCCGTGAAAGTCGATTTTTGGATACGCCTCGTGCATATTGTTCACAATATTTTTTCGGTCTATCACTATCACCAGATATTCCGATATAAAATAAACAACCTTGTGGCGAACATTTTGGGGAACCCATACGCAAGCATTTTCGGCTACGGCTACTTCGCCCTGCACCACACCCACGTCGATGCCCGTCAGTTCGTGAGGGTCATCCACGCTGTCGGGGTTAAGGTTGGCGATGGTGATTTCGGGCAGATTGGAGGCGATATTTTTCGCTTCGGGGTAATGTTCGCGAATCACTTGGTTGATGTCTTGCCCCTCTTGCAGAAGCACACCTTTTCCGCCTACGGCTTCTATCACTTCCAGAAAACGTGCCACAGGGTCGGCAAAAGTAATACCTTGCAAAGTGGCGAGGTCGGGCATTTCGTAACGCTCGGTGATATTCTTGCGTAGATTGCTTAATATTTCATTTTTACTGCTCATAACTGTTTGCTTTTTATTTGGTTTACTTACAAAATGTGTCGTGGGAAAAGCGTGTGGCATCTACCTTTTTTCGCCACAAGGTATATTGTCCGCTTGCATTTTTTCTGTAGATATACAGATATTTGCTACACGGCGGTTTTGCCAAACTGTCTCCTACTTTCACGGTAAATATCTGTGGTCGAAACCCTCCGATATCGATTACTTCGCCACGAGTGTCTATGCAACGTCTGTTCACGTCGGGTTGTCCCCCTTCGATGCGGGCAATTACACCGTAGTAGCTGCCTTTGTGTATCTTCCATTGGGTGAAGTATTCAATCACCGGAGGAAGTACAAAAAACAAACATGCACTTAACATAAGTAGCTTGGGAACCCACAAAGGTATATGCTCTGATGCCCAATTATTTATTCTGTCGATAAATTGTTGTAGGTCTTTCATTCGCAAAATTCCTTGTGTGAATAGCGTTCTCCATCAGTGTCTTTCTTCCACAAATAATATGCACCGGTAATGCTATCTTTACGATAGATGTAGAGATATTTGCTACACGGCGGCTTGGCTAAACTATCGTCTGCCTGCACTCCAGCATATTGGGGGTAGAATCCGCCCAACTCTATGGGCTCTCCGTTCACGTCCACACATCTAATATTTCGTCCTTCGCCATCGATGCCACCTACCACTCCGTAGTAACTACCTTGATGTACAGTTTTCTGCAATTGATAAAACTTAGTATCCTTGTTTTCGAAAGAACACGAAGTTGCGATACCCGATGCCAAAATCAATGCAATAATCAAGCCGTTTACTCTATGTTTGTGACAGATAATCATCGTTGGCGATATTCGAAAGGGATTCTTCTACTTACCTTGTACCTTTCCTTTTTTCCACATTTCGGTGAACGATTCGGAAGCAAATTTAGGCAATTCGCGATATTGTCCCCACACGTTCAAGCCGTTGTAGAGCAAGAAGCGAGGCATTTTGTTCACCAGCGGAGCAAATTTCAGGGCAGTATTGTACAAAGCAGGATGCCCGAACAAGAATTTCAAACCTATCGATGCCAACTTTTTGGTTGGGTCGGCTTTGCCCAAGCTGTCCAACTCTTGTCGCCAACGGTAAATTTGGTCGGCAAGGTCAATCTTCACGGGGCAAACATTGTTGCAGGAGTAGCACAGAGAGCAAGCCGAAACATTGTCGAAATATTTTTGCTTGTCCTTCAGCATACCCAAATTTACCCCGATGGGGCCGGGTATAAAGTAAGTGTACGAGTATCCTCCGCTACGGCGATATACAGGACAAGTGTTCATACACGCACCGCAACGGATACATTTCAGCATCTGCTCGTGTCCCTTGTAACCAATGATGTCGCTCCGTCCGTTGTCCACAATCACCACGTGCATTTCGCCCCCTTGTGTTGGCTTGCGGAAGTGCGAGGTATAGGTGGTGGAGGGTTGCCCCGTTGCCGAACGTGCCAGCAGACGGGTGAATACGCCGAGCGATGCAAGGGTGGGTACTACTTTTTCCAAACCTACGGAAACTATGTGCAACTTCGGCAATGATGTTCCCATATCGGCATTACCTTCGTTGGTGCAAACTACCATATCTCCCGTTTCGGCAACGGCAAAGTTGCATCCGGTCATACCCGCATCGGCTGTCAAAAATTCGTTTCGCAAGTGCTGACGGGCAGCCCGCGTAAGGTAAGTGGGGTCCGAGTTGCCTTTTTCGGTATGTAGCTTTTCTTCAAACAGTTCGCCCACTTCTTGCCGTTTCAGGTGAATGGCCGGCATCACGATGTGGCTGGGTGCTTCGTTTTTCAGCTGGATGATGCGTTCGCCCAAGTCGCTCTCTACCACATCTATACCGTTTTTGATGAGGTGGTCGTTCAGATGACACTCTTCGGTGAGCATTGACTTACTTTTGGCGAGCTTTTTTACGTTGTGTTTTTGTAAGATGCTCAATACTATATCGTTATGCTCTTTGGCATCTTTAGCCCAATGCACCACCACTCCGTTGGCTTCGGCTTTTTGGGCAAATTGTTCGATGTATTTGTCCAAGTGCGTAGCTGTGTGCATCTTTATTTGGTGAGCCATTTCGCGTAGCTCTTCCCATTCGGGCAAGCTAAACGCCATACGGTCCCTATTTTCGCGAACAAACCAAAGTGCATTGTTGTGCCACACTTCGCGTTCTTTGTTGGCTATAAAGCGGTCGGCAGCCGCTGTGTGCTTGGTACTCATAATCCTGCTGCTAATATTTCTACAACGTGAATAAACTTAATAGGTAGCTTTTGGCGACGCACGATACCCTCCATGTGCATCAGGCACGAGCTGTCGGCACCGGTGATGTATTCGGCACCTGTGGCAATGTGGTTGCTCAGCTTGTCCTCGCCCATACAGTTGGATACCGAGCCCTCTTCGATGGCAAACATTCCGCCAAAACCGCAACATTCGTCCACCTTTTGAGGCTCAAACACCTCCACTCCTTCTACCAAAGAAAGTAGGTTTTTCACTTTGGAATAACGTGGAATGTTCAACTCGCTGGCTGACGAAAGTTTAAGCTCTCGCACGCCGTGGCAACTGTTGTGAATGCTCACTTTGTGGGGAAATTTGCCGGGTAATTTGTCCACTTTCAGGATGTCGTGCAGAAACTCGCACACATCGTAAATTTTTCCGCTGGTTTGGCAAGCGTGATTTTCTTTTGCCAACAGACGTGGATAATTCACCTTCACAAAAGCCGTACAGCTGGCCGAAGGTGCCACAATGTAGTCGTATTTGGCAAACAGTTTTTCAAAATTGTTCGCCAGCGGAATTGCTTTGTCTTCAAATCCGCCGTTTGCCATCGGTTGCCCACAACACGTTTGCTCCAATGGATAATCTACCTCCACGCCCAAGGCGGTAAGTAGCTTGTACGTTGCCACGCCCACTTCGGGGAACACGGCATTTACGTAGCACGGAATAAACAGTCCTACTTTCATAACTATTTGATGTCTTTTTAGTTGTCTTTCGGCATCGGGTGGGATGCGGAAGCTCTCACCTGTACCGAAAAAAGTTTTTTTATTGTTGATATATTCAGTTTCCTTAGTTGTCAAAAGCTTGTAATGCAGCTTTTAGCATCTCTCCATTGCGAACCTTTTGGGAGAACACTTGCACCGAAGCTCGTATGGCATCCATCTCTTGTGGAGTAATGCTTGCCAATCTGTCTTTTAGCTCGTGCAATGAGTTGACTGCAATACCCAACTTGTTGGCGGTAATAAATGGAGCTACTCCGGATTCACTCCACACAATCACCGGAATACCTTTGGCAAGGTATAAGCCTATTTTGTGTGATGTGATTATTTTAAGATAATCTCCTAATATACCGGATATGTAATCCAAACTATCTCCATACCAAACCATTCCCCAGTCGCCTTGTAGCTGACTGATATCATCTGGCTGAAAACTCCCGACACACTCAATAAAAGTTGGTACTTGCAGAGAAAGGTCGGTATTACCGAATAACTTGAAATAGAGTGCTTCATTTTTTAACTTTCCAAGCTGTTGCAGAAAGCCACTTTTGCTGAAGTTTCCTGCTAAACAAATTGTAGTTCTATCGTTTCTTAAATTTTCACCAATGTTATCTACATAATAGTCCCAAATATGGAATACTCGGATTCTATCAGCGGGTATTCCTCTTTTTACCAAGAAAGAGGTCATGGCTTCGTGATGAGCTACTATTTTATCGAAATGAAGCAATTCTTGCACATCTTGGTTGCTCATAGCCCCATCTTGTCGGAAAGATTCTATGTCATGTAGAATAATTCCCGTGCGTATCTTTTTCCACTTCAACAAGGGTACAAATAAGTACCAGTATTGCGTAGTAGGGTATTGAAGAAATATCTCGCTTCCACTAGGTACTTTTAATAAAGCTTTCAATATTCTTACAATCACTAAAACTCCCACGATTATTCGCTTAAGCGTTGATGTGTGATTTTGCTGAAACTCGATATACAACGGAGTATAGCCACACTCTGAGAGTACTCGCTCCACATCCTTTGGAGCCTTTTGTCGAGCATCCAAAGCCTTATCGTTTTTTAGTAGAACAATTTGATACTTTTTCATTATATATAAAAT
>JBHBVA010000223.1:0-3594 GCA_041793355.1 Bacteroidota bacterium
CGGTCCAATCGGCGGCATACAACGCAGAATATCCCACGAAGCAAAGTAATGCTACAGCCAACACAATGGTGTGGTAAATCTTTGCTCTGCGAAAACCCAGTCGGGCAGCTATGGTAATTTTCCCCGACCGAATATCATTGTCAATATCACGCATATTATTGATATTCAAAACCAATACGGTAAAGCCTCCCATTCCGATAGCAGGTAGTACGGGGCGGAATGTCAATTGGTGCGAATGTAGAAAATAAGTGCCTATCACGGCTACCAATCCGAAGAAGACAAACGAAAACAAGTCGCCCAACCCAATGTATCCGTAAGGGTGTTTGCCGGCCGTGTAAGTAATGGCCGCCACCACCGACAACAGACCAAATACAGCCAATATTGCAATGTGTCACCATTCCACAAATAGCATTACTTGATACATCAGCAAACTTCCGACCACGCAAGAAACGAAAATAGCTATGCCGATGCCACGTTGCATCTCCTGCAGCTGAATGCTTCCGCTTTGTAAAGCTCGCCGGGGTCCCACACGTTGCCCTGTGGTATCCGTACCGTGCTGATAATCCCCCAAATCGTTTGCCAGATTAGAAAGCAGTTGCAAACCGGTGGCGGTGAGCAAGGTAAGTATTGCAATTGTCCACGAAAAACACCCCTCGTGCATAGCTACTGCCGTACCAGTGAGTGTGGTAGCTGCTGCCAAAAGCAGTGTTCGGGGGCGAGTGGCAGAAAGCCACGCTTTTACTGATGCCATTTTGAAGAATGTTTTTATTAAACGTTTGCAAAGGTAATAAAAAGAGTTCGGTTCTTGTATTTTTCCGGCTATCGGTAAAAAAAGAAAAGCATTTCCGTAAATTACAGAAATGCTCCTTTAAGTAATTGTAATATAATGCGTTATTTAAAATCTGAACCCTACAGACAGATATGTGCGAAGAAATGCCCATGGACCCGAAAAAGTAACTTTGGCACTGTTGGCACTCATTTCCACTTCACGATCAATGATACTAAGGTCGGTAGCTTCTAAGATTTCGGCCTTAATCTCATCTTGCACAGCCTGTGTCATGGCCATAGATGAGGTACCCAACCATTCGCCTTCACTTTTGCCGTAATGTGCTCCCAAAATACCCCAGTCGATAACGATGTTTTTCCGACTACCTACCATCCATTGTATTCCCATCATTAAACCGAAGCTTTTTGCGGAAATATCTCCGGACAGGTCTATTTGATTGTCTATTTTGGTGGGAAGATTCAAGCTGCCCGAACCACTGCTCAGATTCGAAATTGTGGATGTGAATCGCAAGTTACTAACACTCAATTTATCTTGTTTGTAATAGGGAGACAAGTAAAATCCGTTACCATACCCTTTTCCACCAATGTAGATACGTATTTCGGGCATAAAAGACGATGTCTGTATCTGTGCATTTTGGTATTCGCTCGCAAGATTAAACAAAGAGATGAATGGTACATCACCTTTGGCCATTGAGTTTACATTGAATCCCAAGCTCATACGTTTGCCAAGCATCCTCTCGGCCGAAAAGCCGTAGTTACGAAAAAAGAATCCAACCAAATTTGTTTTCACCACTGTTTTACCATCAAGCAAAGCACCACGTTGAGGAACTTCCAATTTCACATCAGACGTTTGTGAATAGGCTGCCAAACCCGTCATAAGGGCCAGAAGTGTAAAAATTTTTTTCATTGTAAATAATTTTTTTAAGATGAATATAAGTTGAAGATTTTTTTCGGACTTAGCTTACCGTGAATGAGGCATCAGCTGTGCAATCCACCATTCTCGCCACAAAGGTACAATCAAAATCTTGAATTATATAATATATATTGTATCAATTATAGTTCAAAAGTTTTTCTTTAATGTAAGCCATTCACCACTTCGTGTATAATTTCTCCCACAGTGGGGTGGGGAAGTATCAACTTTTGAAAGTCCTCTGCCGTCATTCCCTGTTCGATGGCTATACCTGCAATAGCTACCAACTCTGATGCAGGATTGCCGATAAGGTGGCAACCGATGATGCGTTTTTCGCTATCGAAAACCACTTTACATAATCCGTTAGCCATCTCATTTTCAGCTACAAACCGTCCTGAAAAAGCCAAAGATAATTTTTGAGTATGATAGGGAATGCCTTGTGCCGTTAGCTCCTCTTCGGTTTTGCCCACACCTGCAATTTCGGGATTGGTGTACACCACACCGGGAATGGCGGAATAGTTCATTTTGTCGCTTTTACCGAGAATGTGATTCACTGCCACTGCCCCCTCTCGTATGGCAGTATGTGCCAATAGCGATTTACCGTTCACATCGCCACAGGCATATACATGTGGATGGCTGGTTTGCAGGTATTCGTTGGTAACTATTCCCGCTCGGTCGGTAACGATGTTCAGATTCTCTAATCCCAGATTGGCGGTTACCGCTCGTCGTCCCACACTGAGCAATATTCGCTCGGTAGGAATGGTCAGAGTATCACCGGCTTGCTCTACTATCACGCTGTCGGTTGTAACTTTTATCACTTTGCTGTTCAGATAAAAAGTTACACCTTTTGAGGCATACGCAGTTCGCAACATTGCAGATGTTTCCTTGTCCATCGCCCCCAAAATTTCAGATTGCATCTCCACAACGTTCACCTTCACACCTAAGCTATTGAAGAGCGAAGCAAACTCCATGCCAATTACCCCTCCTCCGATGATGGTGAGAGTTTCGGGCAGAGGATTTTCGTTCAAAGCCTCGCGAGATGTCCAAAAGTCCACATCGTTTAATCCTTCTATGGGGGGAATTATCGTTTCCGAACCGGTACAAATAAGCAAGTGTTTGCACTGGTAAGTATCTTCACCACAGCTTATTATAATGTAGTCATTCTCTTCTCCGGTAATGCGAGCTTCTCCCATTACCATTGTTACACCGGCATTAGTTAGCTTCTGCTTAATACCTGCCGTGAGCTTGCGTACTACTTTTGTTTTGCGGGCAAATATTTTCTTCGTGTCTGCTTTAATTTCGCCATCGGCGAGTATTCCGTATTTGTCAGCCGAACGAATGCCATCCAAAATTTTGGCGGAATACAGTAAAGTTTTTGTGGGGATGCAACCCTCGTTAAGGCACACACCACCCAAATTTTGTTTTTCAAAAATCACCGTTTTCAAGCCTGCACAAGCGGCTTTTTCTGCGGTATCGTATCCCGCAGGACCGGCCCCGATTATTGCAATGTCGAAGTTCATTGAGGTTTTATTTTTTTAAGGTTCTACATCGGAAAGAGGAAAATCCTCCTTGTCTCACTAAAATTGTAGCGGTAAAGGTACAGAAGAATTTGCTACGAAGGACATGTTTTCGTTGAAATATTTTAATTTTGTGGTTCGTTGCCGGATGATACCCTTTGATGAACGAAGTATATGAGATATTGAAGTATGAAGATTAAACTGCTGATGACTAAAACATTGCTACTTTTGTTCCTGCCATTTTTGTGGGGGCAAAAGCAGAATTTTGTGCAATGCTTTACCGACAGCATAAGTTTTCAAGTAGAGTCGCAGTACACTTTGTCCGGAAGACATACTCCTATCTATTTGAATGCTAATAAGTTTGGCTTATCAAGCGTGAAA
>JBHBVA010000224.1:0-5538 GCA_041793355.1 Bacteroidota bacterium
CTTGCCGAAAACGAAATAAATTTCTACATCATCAACGCTACCAAGATTGCAACGGAAATTGGTTTGGGCGGACGCACAAACACAATTTTGCAATCGGCATTCTTCAAAATATCGGAAGTGATACCTTATGACTTGGCGGTGGAGCAGATGAAAAAATTCATCGAAAAATCGTACGGTCGCAAAGGCGAAGAGGTAGTGAAGAAAAACTATGCCGCTGTGGACAGAGGTGTGGAAGTGGAAAAAGTGGAAGTTCCTGCCGAGTGGGCAAATATCGTGGTAGGCGAACCCGAAGCTGATGATGCTCCTGCATTTATCAAAAACATAGTTCGCCCCGTGAATGCTCAAAAAGGTTACGATATTCCTGTTTCGGCATTCGTTGGTCGCGAGGACGGAACGTGGGACAATGGTACCACTTACTACGAAAAACGTGGTGTAGCGGCTTTTGTGCCTGTGTGGGATGGCGAAAACTGTATTCAATGTAACCAATGTGCTTATGTTTGTCCGCACGCAACCATTCGTCCGTTTGTGTTGGATGCAGAGGAACAAGCGGCTGCTCCGGAGGGAGTCAGCTTGCTGAAAGCACAAGGCAAACAGTTCGACGGAATGGGATTCCGCATTCAGGTGGACGTGCTGGACTGCTTGGGTTGCTCCAACTGTGTGGATGTGTGTCCGGGCAAAAAAGGCAACAAGGCTTTGGCTATGGTGGAAATCGGAACGCAATACCACGAGCAAGCCAACTGGGATTTCATGGTGAAGAACGTGAAAAGCAAGGCTCACTTGGTGGACATCAAGCAAAATGTGAAAAACTCGCAATTTGCAACTCCATTGTTTGAGTTCTCCGGAGCTTGTTCGGGTTGTGGCGAAACACCTTACGTTAAGTTGGTTACACAACTTTATGGCGACCGTATGCTGATTGCCAATGCCACAGGATGTTCGTCCATCTACGGAGGTTCGGCTCCATCTACCCCTTACACCAAAAATGCCGAAGGCAGAGGTCCGGCGTGGGCAAACTCGTTGTTCGAGGATAATGCCGAGTTTGGTTTAGGTTTTGCCATCGCCAACATCAGCTTGCGTAACAAGCTCGAAAAGTTGATGAAAGAGCTTATGGAAGCAGGCAAGGTAGATGATGCAATGAAAGCCTTGTTTGAAGAATGGATTGCCAACAAAGACGAAGCCGACAAAACTCGCGAAATATCTAACGCCTTGATACCGATGCTCGAAAAAGCGAAGGACAATGCACCACAGTTGGCTGAGCTATACGAGTTGAAATCGTACATCGTGAAGCGGTCTATTTGGATTTTCGGTGGTGATGGTTGGGCATACGACATCGGTTTCGGTGGCTTAGACCACGTGCTGGCATCGGGCGAGGACGTAAATGTACTTGTTCTGGATACAGAGGTTTACTCAAACACCGGTGGTCAGTCGTCTAAATCTACACCGGCTGCGGCTGTTGCCAAGTTCGCTTCTAGCGGAAAGCAAATCCGTAAAAAAGACCTTGGTGTAATAGCTTCTACCTATGGCTATGTGTATGTAGCACAAGTAGCTATGGGAGCCAACCAATTGCAATGTTTGAAAGCCTTCAAAGAGGCCGAAGAATATAAAGGTCCATCGCTCATCATTGCTTATTCGCCTTGTATCAGTCACGGTTTACGTCGTGGTATGGCACAAGCTCAGTTCGAGGAAAAATTTGCGGTAGATTGTGGTTACTGGCACTTGTGGCGTTACAATCCTGCGGCGGAGTTGGAAGGCAAAAATCCTTTCACGCTTGACAGCAAGGAGCCCGATTGGGATAAATTCCAAGAATTTTTGGGCAACGAGGTACGCTATACAGCGTTGCGTAAATCGAACCCAACGCAAGCCGACGAACTGTATCAGGCAGCTTTGAACAATGCCAAATGGCGTTATTCGAAGTACAAACGTATGGCGAACGAAGTGTACGAGTAAAATACGGTAGTGATTTAAAAATCACTCGGATAAGAAAGCGACTGCTCTCCTTGTGGAGGATGGTCGCTTTTTTACTTGTTTCGATTGACGTGTATGTATTTATAGGACTTTACTGCCGTAATTGTTTGTAATATAGATTAATAAAAACTAAAACGAAGGGGAAGGGTTGCTTTCTTCTTGCCTATTTACCCTTCTTTACTTAACTTTGTGAGCGTTAAAACAATAGTGAAATGACAAAATTATACCGTTTAATTCTATTATCTCTAATCTTTGTAAGCCAAATGGCTTGGGGACAAACGCTACATAGGGCAGAAGTCCTAAATCAGTTTGCAAATAGTAAGCACGTTCGTTGGACACTTCCCATAGGAGTGGAAACGCCCACCATCGAGTGGTACGAACGGCAAAACTCCCTTTCTGCAAGTGAGGGCATCCGCACCTTTGCCGGTTATCACGATGGTTCGTTGCTGGGTGTGGTTTCCGTGAGCAAGGGCGAACTGTCGGGTAGCATCACTTGGAAAGGTGCATCGTACCAAATATTGACCAAGCAGGACAAAATTGCGTTGGTGAAAGAAGAAGACCATGCCGCTTGTGGCACCTGCACCGGTGGCGATTGTGGGGTGGAGAAGAATACAGCTTTATCAAGCAAACAAAAAGCGATGCGGAAGGCTATCGATAAAATGATGACCACCGGAAAGTATGATATATACACAGACGGAGTACTAAAGGTATATCGATTGGCATTGCTCGTGGACTATGATATGTATGCTTTTTCTAGTCCATTTTATGGAAATGTAGATGCGGTGAAAAGATATTGGGCGAGTGCTGAGACTTTTTTGAATGAGCTGTACTTGCGAGATGTGGGGATTCGATTTGAAATAGTGCAAAACGACAATCTGATAATAAACGATATTAGTAGAAAAATCTTTACTTCAAGATATGCAGATGCCATTGCTTGGCAGTCTACGGCTGAAATCAATAAATTGATAGGTGAAGAAAACTATGACCTTGGTGTTGCCATGGCCACACCTAACACTGACGTTAACGGGAAAGCAGCAATGTATTCAGCATACTCAAAAAGTAACAAAGGATGTGCTTACGCAAGAGCCAACGTAGTTACTTTGGCACACGAAATCGGTCACATGTTTGGCTCCGACCATACTTTCTCAAACTATCAAGGGGGACTTTATACGATGAATACAGAACCGGGAGTAGGTACCTCGGTGATGAGTTATGACACATCAGGCCCTCGTGACTTCTTTTCGTTAGCGTCGCTTTATTACATTCGCCACGGATTTTTGAATGAGGCAGACTTTTATACAACAACAGAAAGGGTAGAGAAAAAAGGTCCCGGTAACTCCGAGAATATTGTGTATGGAATAGAAACGGGAAACCGTCCGCCTGCTATCGACCGTTCTAAGCTCAGAGCAAGCTATACTTTGCCTAAGGGTTGCTATTTTCAGTTCAAAATTAATGCGTCTGACCCAGATGGGCATAAGTTGCTATACACAGCTCATCAAGTAGACTTTCGTCGTGGTGAGGCATCTAATGCAAAATTTGCCAGCCGAAAGCCAACAGAGAAGAATGTAATAGCCTTTGAACCAGCTTACGCACCTGCTCCTGCATTGTATCCAATGCCTTATAATGCACCTGAAAAAGACCTTATTGGTACCTATACCTTTTGGTTAGGTGTGAGTGATGGAGGGGAAATTCGTCCGGATAACCTTAATGCAAAAAATCATGCCACGCGTTATGATATGTTTAGCACAACAGTAACTTTTGAAGATGGAGTACCTTTTACATTTATTGAAAGAAACAAATCAAGCTATAAGGCAGGAGAGAAAGTAACGTTGAAGTGGGGAGTAGATAAGAGAATTTTTGGTGAGGATAGTAAGGTACGCATCTTGATGTCGGATGATTTTGGGCAAACCTATAAATATGTTTTGGCTGAGGGGGTTCCTAATAATGGAAGTTGCGAAGTTACCATTCCTCCTATTAGTATTGGGCGAAAAGAGCAGTATAGAATACCTGTTGAAGGAGGTAAAGACATTGTTTTTACGACAGGATTAGGCCTGTTCAAAATTGAAGTAATAGACCATATTGCTCATACCATATCGGAAAATAACCCTATGAAAGATGTTTCGGGTTTTTCAATTGAAGCATCTCAAATAACTTTTCAAGGATTACCGGAGCAGCAAAATCTTACGGTGAAAAAAGGACAGCTACCCGATGTCCCCAACGTAACAGCTACATCTACAGCTCAACCAGGTGCAGTGGATGTTCAATTTAGTAAAGCTGAAACCGAAGGATTAGTCGTTCGTACTTGGACTGCTACGGATAATGCTGGTAATTCAGCTGAATTTAAGCAATTTATCTATGTTGAAAATGTTGTCGCTCCATTGCAGTTTGAAGGAGAATTACCTAAAGACATGCATGTACAGTGTAAAGACGATGTTCCGGAAGTAGCTGACTTGAAAATAAAAGGAGGAACTAATCCGCAAATAATTTTTACACAGACTCGTGTGCAAGGGGATAACATAAATTTTACGCTTAAAAGAACGTGGACAGGTACAGATGTTGATGCTGCTCCTATTTCGCACACACAGACTATCTATGTAAACGATATTACGAAACCTACTTTTGCTTATTTCCCACAAGATATGGTTGTTAGTAGCTCTTTCAATATTCCGTTCCAAAGAGATTTGGAAGTGATTGAAAATTGTGCCGGAGATGTAACACAAGTGAAAGGTATATCTGCAGAAATGGAAAATGGATTACAAGTTACTACCCATTGGTGGACTATAACAGATGCTGCGGGAAATGGTACTACTTATAGACAAAAATTTACTATTGATCCGAATACTGCCTGCCAACAAGTAGTAGATGAAGCTAAGGTAGGGGAGTTATTGGCAAGTGCAGATTTTGTAGGCGGTTATACCTCAGAACAATTAGTCGCACTTCGCACAGCGTATGACGCTTACAAAACAGACGTAAACAATTGTGCTGCAAGAACAAATGTAATAAATGCAGTTACTGCAGTAGAAAGGTTACAGAAAATAACATTTGATAGCAGAAAACTCTATCGTATATACAACGTACGTACCAATAACGAGGTGCTTTACGTAAATTACGAGACCAATCAAGTGGCCACTCGTGCCACTTCCGACGCATCAAAAGTAGATGAGCTTTGGACATTGTCGGCAACGAACGGAAATGTAACCATTACCAACCCCAATACGAAAACGTCCATTTCGTCCAATGGCGAATTGGGAAGCGGAACGCTGACATTGTCCGATGCAGGTGTTGCCAAATTTGCTATTGCGGGCTTGCTCACAGCTCCGGTGATTCGTTTGAAGGAGGCAGAAAGCATCAGTTTGCCTATCGGTAAGAAATATGCAACTTTCTGCTATCCATTTGATGTACAGTCTAATAGTAGTTCCGTAACGTTCTATAAAGTGGGCGACGTTTCGGGTGATGTTGTAACCATTGTTCCGACTACCAACGGCGAAGTGGTTCCGGCCCATACGCCGATTATTGCTCAGGGAGAAAACGGAAGTCTCCACCAATTGAGTATCGTTTACAATGCGGCTGCTCCCC
>JBHBVA010000225.1:0-4730 GCA_041793355.1 Bacteroidota bacterium
GTAATGGATGTTTCGTCCCGGTTCGCTTCTCAACGAGTCCAGCACCACATTGGGTGCAACTTCAGCAGGCAGAACTATCCTTTGCCTTAATTTTGCTACTTCGGTTACAAGCATCGAATCTGCCTGTTGGTCGGTAAACTCCGTTGTGGCTTGCTCTTTTTTCTGCCCGCAACCGGCAAAGAACAACAGCAGTCCGCACAACGTTGCCACATACGTTTTTCTGTTCATTTTACTCATTCTACAATTAAAAAAACTCTCTGTTTTTCGCTGGAAAAAGCTTTCCAATCTCCTCTTTATGAAAAGCGGAATTAGCTAAAAATAACCAAAACTCCAAACTCACCCTCCAAAACCATACCATAAAAATCTGATTTTAAACAAGTTACAATTTTACCAATATTATACATCAGCATCTATACCCCCTACTCGTTCCATATTCGCCAAGCCTCTTCGGCCTGCAGAGCCAACATTTCGGCTCCGTTTTTCACTATGGCACCTTTTTCCTTTCCCAAACGGAGAAAAAGGGTTTCGGCCGGGTTATACACAAGGTCGTACAACAAATGTTTGTCCGTAAGCAAGTGGTACGGAATGGGCGGACACTCGTCCACGTTGGGGAAAGTTCCCAGCGGAGTACAATTGACAATCACCCCATAATTCTGCATCACTTCTGCCGAAAGTTGCGTATAATCCAATTGTCCGACTTGTGGCGAACGGGACACATAAGTGCTTTCCACACCTAAGTTTTGCAATCCGCACTTCACCGCTTTGGAAGCCCCGCCCGTACCCAAAATCAAGGCTTTACGATGATGACTTTTCAGAAGCGGAGCGATGCTTTGCTAAAAACCCACGAGGTCGGAATTGTAACCAATCAAGCGAAGCGACGTGCCCTGCCGAATTACTTTTATCACGTTTACGGCTCCCACTTGTTTGGCTTGTGGATGGAGGTCGTCTAAAAAGGATAACACACTCTGTTTGTGCGGAATAGTAACATTTAGTCCGCAAAGCTGGGGATGTGTAGCCAATATTTGAGGTAGCTCAGCAACTTGTGCTATTTCAAAGTTGAGGTATTCCGCACGAATGTTTTCGCTTGCAAACTTTTCGGTAAAATAGCGTTGCGAAAACGAATGTTTCAGCGGAAAGCCTACCAGTCCGAACTGCTTTGTATCCGATGAGTGCATAGCTATTTGGTGGCAATATACATTGTGCAAACTCCCATCGTGAAGGTACGATACGATGCCTGCGAAAAACCATTTTTCAACAATACGTCCACCATTTGTTTGCCTTGCACAAAGGCTTCGATGGATTTAGGCAGATAGGTGTATGCCTCTTTGCTTTTGGACACCCATCGCCCCACTGTGGGGATAAACCACCGCGAATAGAGCCAATAACCCTGTTTCATCGGGAAACTTCGGGGCTGACTAAGCTCCAAAATGAGCAACTGTCCGCCCGGTTTTAGCACCCGGTGGATTTCGCTGATGCCTTTGTCCAAATCTTCAAAGTTGCGAACGCCGAATGCTACCATTGCCGCATCGAACGTATCGTTATCGAACTGCAAATTCAGACAGTCGCCTTTGGCAAAATCAATTACGTTTTGCAGTCCCATTTTTGCCACTTTTTGTGCCCCCACTTTCATCATCTCCTCCGAAAGATCGATACCTGTAATGCTTTGGGGATGAATGATTTGTGCCGCCATAATAGCCAAATCGCCCGTTCCGGTAGCAATATCCAGAATGCGTTGTGGTTGCTTTTTGGCTAATGCCTGCAAGCCCTTTCGCCGCCACGAAATATCCAACCCCATCGACATCGTCCGGTTCAAACTATCGTAGTGGGTGGCTATGGAGTCGAACATTTGTTCTATTTGTACGCCTTTGGCATCGTCGTTGCCATAAGGCACTATTTTCTCGCTATCGTAACTCATTTATTTTCAATGTAATTCGCTTTTCAAAAAATTGCTATCGGGGTCCAAATTGGTTATCAGCCTAAATTTTTCGGGGTTATTGATGGTAACTCCTTCATCCCTGCCTTTGGTTGCCACCACATCGGGAGTGATGTCGGAATTGTCCACAATAATCCAATCGTCCACAATATGGATGTAGATGTCGGCCAAATTGCGTTTTCCGGCTTCGTAACGGCGACGAATTACCTCTTCGGGGATGTTATGTCCTCCGGAAGAGACCCTGGCACGTACCCGCTCTATGGCGTGTTCCACCGTGGGCAACCAGAAGTAGAACAGACGAACGCGATACCCTTTTTCGCGAGCTCGACGGATAAAATCGTTATACGTTTTGGTTGCCAACGTAGTTTCGATGGCAAAATCCTCGCCTCGCCGAAGCAAATCCTCCATTCGTCGAATCATTATCCGCCCGGCATCAATAGCCGCCTTGTCGGGCTGAAAAGGTGAAAGCCCTTTGGCTATTTCGTCGGCATTTACAAACTCTTTGCAATCCATAATATCGGGCAAAAGGGAAAAAGACGTAGTAGTTTTTCCCGCTCCGTTGCACCCCGAAATGATGTAGAATGTAGGCATAACAATTTGCAATTTAATTTTTATTCACGGCAGAGAGACAGCGTTTTCGCCCTGCGATAAAGCACCTCTCCGAAAACAATAAAACAAAGTGCAAACCCTGTTTCTTTTAACAAAACAAAGAACAGAGTTTGCACAAAGATATTGAAAAATTCGTTTTATCGGGTCAGAAAGTCCGTGATATTCTTTTCGATGCGGGCAGCCACACCGCTTATGTCTGCTTTCACAAACTTTTCGCCTACGATATGCTCGTATAGTTCTATGTAGCGTTCCGACACGCTATTGCAAAATTCATCGGTCATTTCGGGTACAGTCTGTCCCTCTTTCCCTTGAAATCCGTTGTCCATCAACCATTTGCGTACGAACTCTTTCGACAGCTGACGTTGTTCTTCGCCTCGCTCGTACAAGTCCTGATAGCTGTCAGCATAAAAATACCGCGACGAGTCGGGGGTGTGAATCTCGTCGATGAGGAAAATTTGTCCGTTGTGCTTGCCAAACTCGTACTTGGTATCTACCAAAATTAAGCCACGCTCGGCAGCCATTTGCGAACCACGCTCAAACAAAGCAAGTGCGTATTTCTCCAATTGCTCATACTCCTCTTTGGCTACAATGCCTTGTGCTATGATTTCATCGCGTGAAATGTTTTCGTCGTGCCCCTCGTCTGCTTTTGTGGTGGGTGTAAGTATCGGTGTATCAAATTTTTGGTTCTCTTTCATCCCATCGGGCAAAGCCACTCCGCACAAGGTGCGAGCACCGGCTTTATATTCTCGCCACGCACTACCTGTAAGGTAGCCACGCACTATCATTTCCACCTTGTAAGGCTCACATCGCACTCCCACCGTAACCATAGGGTCGGGTGTGGCCACTTTCCAGTTGGGCACAATATCGGCTGTGGCATCCAAAAACTTAGACGCTATCTGATTGAGTACCTGTCCCTTATAGGGTATTCCTTTGGGTAAAACCACATCGAATGCCGAAATGCGGTCGGTAGCAATCATCACCAATTGGTCTGCCCCGATGGAATAAACATCACGCACTTTGCCGTGATAAACGTGCGTTTGTCCTGCAAAGCGAAAATCTGTATTTACTAATGTATTGTTCATCTGATGTATAGATTTTTTGTTCCTTCAGAATTTGCCACAAAAGTACGCTTTTTAATCGAAAACGGACCCTGCAATTCTTAATTTTTTTAGGTTTGACGATGTGTGTAATACTTTTGCTATTTCGGCAAAAAGTTGCTGAAAATTGTTCATTATTTACCCACGTTCATTAAAAATGAACAGACACCCAAAAGTGAACAAAAGAGTTTTTTGGGTGGCAATGGTTCAATGAAAGTTTTTTGTATAACTTTCGGGAGGCACGTCAAGTTTCATTATCTTTGTACGCTTTTTTTAATATAGACATTTAATACAATAGAATAACCAGAGGACAAAAGAATGCCCCAAACAGCCCAACCCAGCACTGCTTACACTTTGCGTAGCTGCTTTAAGCACAATAAGTTACTGATATTCACCCTTGCATATATGCTGATGCCGGTGCCCATGTTGATGCCTTTGGCACAAAACTTATCGTGGACGGACTGCCTTGTGGCTATGGCGGCAAGCGTTCTTTTTCTGCTGTCGGTATTTGTGTTTCTGCAATTTTGGGGTAGAAAAATGCAAAAACTCATTTGCACCATTTTGCTTGCCCTTACGCTGATGCCGAGTGCTGTTTTGTCGGCTTATTTGCTGTTTGCACACGCCTATTTGTTCCCCGACAGCATCATCAGTATTTTTGAAACCACGCCCGAAGAGTCGCGTGAGTTTGTGGCCCACTATATGAACCCGCTGATTACGCTGGGCATTGCATTATATGCCGGCACCCCGCTGTGGATGATTTACAAACTGAAGGGGAAAGCCTCTTTTTCATTTTCAGGAAACCGAAAGCTGCTTATCGGCTCGCTGTGTGCAATGGTTGCTTTCGTAATGGTGAAACCGTTGAACGATAAGGTGTTTTTTATCAGCTTCTACAAAACTTATTTATTGTACAAAAGCCAACAGACGTGTGAACAAGCCGACATTGCCGAACGGCTAAAACGGCCTTACGAGGTGCAAAGCTTGCAGTGCGACAGCAATGGACAGGTAATAGTGGTAGTGATTGGCGAATCGCTTACACGTCATCACTTGTCGCTTTATGGCTACGGACGGCAAACCAATCCGTTATTGTCGCA
>JBHBVA010000226.1:0-9784 GCA_041793355.1 Bacteroidota bacterium
AAATATGGATATAAAAGATTTTAAGAAATATGCCACGAAGCATCTTGGCATCAATAGTTTGGGGTTGGATAAGTACATCGATATTACCAGCGGATATGTTTCGCCCACTATCATTGAAGAGCGTTCGCTCAATGTGGCACAGATGGATGTGTTTTCACGCTTGATGATGGACCGCATTATCTTTCTGGGTACGCAGGTGGATGATTATTCGGCCAACGTAATTCAAGCACAGCTACTGTATTTGGATTCAGCCGACCCCGGAAAAGATATTTCCATCTACATCAATTCTCCCGGAGGGTCGGTGTATGCAGGTTATGGTATCTACGACACAATGCAGTTTATCGACAGCGATGTGTCCACTATCTGCACGGGTATGGCGGCATCGTTTGCTGCGGTGTTGTTGGTAGCCGGAGCCAAAGGTAAACGCTTTGCACTCAAGCACTCGCGAGTGATGATTCATCAACCTCTGGGAGGAGCTCAAGGGCAGGCATCGGATATCGAAATCACGGCTCGCGAAATAGCGAAAGTGAAAAAAGAACTTTATCACATCATAGCCGAACATTCGGGTAGAACATTCGAAGAGATTGAGCGGGATTCTGACCGCGACTTTTGGATGACCTCCGAAGAGGCAAAAGCGTATGGTATGATTGATGAGGTATTGGTGAAAAATCGAAAAAAATAACCATAGGCACAATGGCGAAAAATAATAAAGGCGACTATTGTAGCTTCTGTGGCAGAGCCGAAAAGGACACTAATTTACTCATTGCAGGACTGTCGGGACATATCTGCGACAGCTGTGTGGGGCAGGCAAACAATATTTTGAATGAGGCACTGGCTCAAAAATCTAATTTTACAGAGCTGAACCGTGCCGATTTGCCAACACCTTTGCAAATTAAGCAATTTCTTGACTTGTACATAATCGGGCAGGATGATGCTAAACGCTATTTGGCAGTGTCGGTGTACAATCATTACAAGCGTTTGACCCAATTGGTGGACGACAGTGATGTGGAAATTGAAAAGTCGAACATCATTATGGTTGGCTCCACCGGAACGGGTAAAACTTTGATGGCTCGTACCATTGCCAAATTGCTAAAAGTACCTTTCACCATCGTTGATGCTACCGTGCTGACCGAAGCCGGTTATGTGGGAGAGGATATTGAGAGCATACTCACCCGACTGTTGCAAGCAGCCGACTACGATGTGGCAGCAGCAGAGCGAGGTATTGTTTTTATCGACGAGATAGATAAAATCGCTCGCAAGGGGGACAATCCGTCCATTACTCGCGATGTAAGTGGCGAAGGTGTGCAGCAGGGGTTGCTCAAGCTATTGGAAGGCTCGGTGGTGAATGTGCCACCGCAGGGTGGACGTAAGCATCCCGACCAAAAGATGATTGCCGTGAACACCAAGAACATACTGTTTGTGTGCGGGGGGGCTTTTGACGGTATCGAAAAGAAAATAGCTCAACGCTTAAACACTCGTGTGGTGGGCTATGCCTCGAAACTGGAAACGGCAGCGGTAGATAAGGAAAATCTGTTGCAGTACGTTACACCTCAAGACTTAAAGTCTTTTGGTTTGATACCCGAAATTATTGGTCGCTTGCCTATTCTCACATATTTGTCGCCTTTGGACAGAAGTGCCTTGCGACGCATACTAGTAGAGCCCAAAAATTCTATCATCAAGCAGTACATCAAATTGTTTGAAATGGATGGAGTGAAGCTCAGTTTCGACGATGAGGCTTTGGACTATGTGGTAGATAAGGCAGTAGAGTTTAAGTTGGGAGCACGAGGCTTGCGTGCCATTGTGGAAGCAATGATGATGGATGCGATGTTCGACATCCCGTCGGGAACGCAAACCGAGTTGCACATCACCAAACAATATGCGGAGCAACATATCGAGCGTTCGCATTTGAGTAGGCTTGGAGCTGCGGAGTAGAATCCCCGACGAAACAAAGGTAAAATTCCCCAAAAATTACGTATATTGAAGTTTATGCCAAACGCTGATTTTTTGCATCAAGAGTTAAAGAAAAACTTTGGATTCGATAAATTCAAAGGCAATCAACAGGAGATTATCGAAAACTTGCTTGCCTTGAAAGATACCTTTGTGCTGATGCCCACCGGCGGAGGAAAATCGCTTTGTTATCAACTCCCTGCGTTGCTGATGGAGGGGACGGCAATTATCATTTCGCCACTGATTGCCTTGATGAAAAATCAAGTGGATGCGATGCGGAATTTTAGTGAGGAAGATGGGGTTGCTCACTTTCTGAACTCATCGCTCAACAGAGCTTCTATCGAGATGGTGAAGAAGGACATCCTTTCGGGCAAAACGAAGATGCTGTATGTGGCTCCCGAATCGCTAAACAAGGAAGAGAACGCGGAATTTTTGAGACAAGTAAAAATATCGTTTTTTGCCATCGACGAGGCACACTGCATATCGGAGTGGGGACACGATTTCCGTCCGGAATACAGACGCATTCGCCCGATGATTAACGATATAGGGCGTCGTCCTATCATTGCTCTGACGGCAACAGCAACGCCCAAAGTGCAACACGATATTCAAAAAACGCTGGGGATGACCGAAGCCAAAGTATTCAAATCGTCGTTTAACAGGCGAAATTTGTATTACGAAATTCGTCCCAAAACAAACGATGTGGACAAGGATATTATAAAATATATCCGCACTCAAAAAGGAAAATCGGGTATCGTATATTGCCTTAGTCGAAAGCAGGTAGAAGAGTTTGCCGAAATATTGAAAGCGAACAATATCAACGCTCTGGCGTATCACGCCGGGATGGGAGCGGAATCGCGAACGCATAACCAGGATGCCTTTTTGCTGGAGCAAGTGGATGTGATAGTAGCAACCATTGCTTTCGGAATGGGTATTGACAAACCGGATGTGAGGTTTGTTATTCACTACGATATACCTAAAAGTCTGGAGGGATATTACCAAGAAACAGGGCGTGGCGGACGAGATGGCGGAGAAGGGCAGTGTGTGGCTTTTTATTCGAAAAAAGATTTGCAAAGGCTCGAAAAGTTTACCCACGGCAAGCCTATTGCCGAACAAGAAATAGGCAAACAGCTATTGGCTGAAACGGCAGCTTATGCCGAAACGGCTATTTGTCGCCGGCGTGTGTTGCTTCACTATTTTGGTGAAGAATACACCGAAGATAACTGTGGAAATTGTGACAATTGTTTAAATCCTAAAAAGCAAGTGGAAGCTAAGGAACTATTACAGACAGCGATAGAAACTGTCATAGCGTTAAAAGAAAAATTCAAAACCGAACACGTTATCAACGTGCTTATAGGCAAAGAAACTACTGATGTAGAAAACTACGAACACCAAGATTTGGAGGAGTTTGGCTCAGGTGCCGATGAAGATGAGGCCACGTGGAATGCCATTATTCATCAGGCTTTGGTAGATGGATACTTCAGCAAGGATATAGAGAACTATGGCTTGCTGAAAGTAACCAAAAAAGGAAAAGATTTCTTAAAGAAGCCTGTATCGTTCAAAATTGTTCGCCCCTCAGACGACGATATGGACGATGCGGATGATATTGTGGCAAAAGTATCGACCGGCAGCTCGGCAGTTGACCCCGCTTTGTTTGCTATGATGAACGACTTGCGTAAGAAAATGGCAAAAAAACACAATGTGCCACCTTACGTGATATTTCAAGACCCCTCGTTGGAGGCTATGGCTACCATCTATCCTATCACGTTGGAAGAGTTGCAAAACATACCCGGTGTGGGAGCCGGTAAAGCAAAACGTTACGGAGCCGAATTTGTAGAGGTGATACGTAAACACGTGATTGATAATGAGATAGAGCGTCCGGAGGATTTGCGGGTAAAAACGGTTGCCAACAAATCGAAACTGAAAGTGGCGATTGTACAAAGTATCGACCGCAAAGTGGCACTGGACGACCTCGCCGAATCGAAAGGGATAGACTTTAACGAACTGCTCACCGAGCTGGAAGCTATCGTGTATTCGGGAACGAAAATAAACATCGACTACTTTTTGGACGAAGTGATAGATGAGGATAAAGTAGAGGATATTTTCGACTACTTTAAGGAAGCCGAATCGGACGATTTGGAGGATGCCATCAACGAATTGGGCGACTGCAAAGAAGAAGAAATCCGGCTGGTACGCATCAAGTTCTTGTCGGATATGGCAAACTAAACGGTTCAGACAATGAAAAGAGCTTTGTTTCCCGGCACGTTCGACCCCTTTACGCGTGGACATTACTCGGTAGTAAAACGTGCCTTGAACATTGTAGATGAGGTGGTTATCGCTATCGGTGTGAACGACAGCAAATCCACTTACTTTACGTTGGAGCAGCGATTGACGATGCTCCAATCGTTTTTTTCTAACACTCCGCAAGTAAAAATCGCCTCCTATGGCGGATTGACGGTAGATTTTGCCCAACAGATGGAGGCACGCTACATAGTGCGGGGCATTCGCACAGTTGCCGATTTTGAGTATGAAAAAACGATTGCCGACGTTAATCGTAAGCTGTCGGGGGTGGAAACTATTGTGCTGTTTACCGAACCCGAATTAACTCACGTCAGCTCCACAATAGTACGCGAACTACTTCGTTATGGGAGAGATGTAAGCGATATGTTGCCCGATGGTTTTAATATCGCATATAAGTAGATTGAAAATAAGGTTTGTAATGTAAAAATAAAGAAGAAGTTATGAAGAAGAGAACATCATTCTTGTTGTTGGCACTGCTAATGTCGGCAACAACCTTCGCTCAGGTGAAGATGACTGACGGGATGAAAAAAGTGTTGTCCGTGTTGGGAGCCATCAACAACGGATACGTAGAGCCCGTAGATGATAAAAAATTGGCAGAAGATGCAGTTCGTGCATTGCTCAACGAGTTAGACCCACACTCCAATTACTTGACAGCTAAAGAGTTTGAAGAACTTACAACTCCCTTGCAAGGAAACTTTTCGGGTATTGGAATAGCTTTTAATATGGTATCCGATACGTTGTATGTGTCGGAAACCGTGGTGGGAGGACCGGCCGCAAAAGTGGGATTGATGGCAGGCGACCGCATTGTAAAAGTAAACGATACAATAGTGGCAGGCGTGAAGATGCCGCAACAAGATATTACTGCTCGCCTAAGAGGGCCGGAAGGTACTTCGGTGGTGGTTTCTGTGCTACGTAAAGGAGTGCCGGGGCTACTCGATTATAAGATTGTGAGAGGAAAAATTCCTGTACACAGTGTAGATGCTACCTATATGGCTACTAAAAATGTAGGATATATTCGTATCAGCCGTTTTGGTGAAACAACGCACAACGAACTTGTGGAAGCTCTCAAAAAGTTGAGCAAGCAAGGGATGAAGGATTTGATTATCGACTTGCAAGGCAATGGCGGTGGATATTTGCAGGCTGCCGTGCGAATAGCCAACGAATTTTTGGAAAGTGGCAGAAGGATAGTATATACTGAGGGTGCAAAATCGGCACGTCAATCGTGGACTGCACGCGGTACGGGCATCTTCCAAAAGGGACGTGTGGTTGTGCTTGTGGACGAAGCATCGGCATCGGCAAGCGAGGTGCTTTCGGGTGCTTTGCAAGACTGGGACAGAGGTGTGATAGTAGGACGTCGCACCTTTGGCAAAGGATTGGTACAAAATATTACCCCCTTGTTCGACAAGTCGGCATTGCGTCTTACCACAGCTCACTATTACACTCCAGCCGGAAGAAGCATTCAGAAGCCATATACCAAGGGTAAAAAGAAAGAATACGAAAACGAATTGGCGGACAGAATGAGTCGTGGTGAGTTACAAAGTGCCGACAGCATTCACCTATCGGACTCGTTGAAACTGAAAACTTTGGTTGCGGGTCGAACCATATATGGTGGAGGTGGTATTATGCCGGATGTATTTGTGCCTTTGGATACACTTCGCAACAATGCTTTGGTTCGCGACTTGTGGCGAAAAGGTGTCATTAACCAGTTGGCTTTCAGATTAGTGGACGAAAGCAGAGCCGACATCAAAGCAAAGTATGCTACGGGTGAGGATTTTGCTAAGAAATACACCCTTCCTGCCGATGCTTTGGACAGAGTAAAAAAAATGGCAGAAGCAGAAAAAATTACGGTTAAAGATGCTGATTTTCAACGGGCAAAAGATGTAATTATCACCCAAGTGAGGGCTCTTATCGGGCGAGAATTATACGGTATGGATACGCTGTTCAGAATAACGAACGAAAACGATGATATTTATCGAAAAGGTTTGCAGGTGATAGAAAGCAAGCAGTACGATATGTTGTTGCAAGGTAAAAAGTAAACATTGAGAAAAAACAAATAGGCGATGAGGTGGCTTGCTTTTTTTAGCAAGTCGCCTTGTTTTTTACCAATGCAGTAAAGAATGGTACTTTCTCAATTGCGGGAAAATGCTTAACTTTCGCACGTTTATCGGGGAAGGAAACCTGTACACAATATAGTGAGAGATTACTGGTCAATTATTAAAAGAATTGTATCCGTCGTTGTATGGCGAGTTATCCGATAAACCTTTGTCTAAGAAATAAAAAAATAACGATGAAAAGAGTATTTATAGTTTTGTTGTGCATTACCCATTGGGTCGGCATAAAAGCCCAAAGTGTACCAACCGATTCGGCTGCTTGGATAAACCACGCTGTACCCATTTTTAAGCTGACTTATCCGCTTAGCTCGAAGGATAGTAACCTTTACCGCCTTTTTTGGCACTCGATGGTGGCACATAGGCACTTTCGTTCGCCCGAAAAAATCAAACAGTGCATCACCGATAGCGTATTTGAGTCCTCTGCATTGACACCCATCTATCTTAACGGTGTTATGCCAAAGTTGCAGGGGAATACCCCATCCACAGCCGATGAACTGCGTTCATCGTTGGCAGATATCGACCGGATGGCACTTGTATGCACGTATGCAGGTAGCCGGATGAGGGCACTTTGGGGAGCGTCTGTTGCGGTATTTTATGCACAGCAAGAGGCTGATGCCGACAGATTTCCATATATTCCTCACTCGATGGAGAAAGGGAAAATAGGTAACATCGTGACCAATAGTGGCAACTACCTCGTGAGTTCTGCAGATAGCGACCTTTACCGTCTGTTTTGGTATTCGCTGGTAGCAAACACACACTTTCGTTCGCCTGAAAAAATCAAACAGTGTATCGACCAAAATGTTGTAACACCATCGGGAAAGGTCGTTATCCTCCTGCGAAAAGGTGCAGAACCTCCTCAAACTATCACGGTAGAGCAGCTTCGCTCGATGCAGATAGATGATTTCACGTCTTTGCCCATAATCAGTAGCAGTACAGGAACATTGGTGCAAGATGTGTGGGGTGGCGATGTGTGCTTTTATTTTGAGGTTGTGCAGGAATAGCGAGAGTGTTTTGGAGAAAAATATTACTTGTCAATAAGTAAATAAACACAGAAGAGGCTGTCCGAAACTTTTCGGACAGCCTCTTTCGCTTTCAGAGACCGCCCTCACGGGCTCCAAAATGACAAGTGCAGCTTGTTATTTTGTCAGCCTTTGTAGAATGCGGTAATCGCAAGGCATTAAAACTGAGGGCGAATACACAATCCGGGGCAGATTTCCTCCTCCTCAAAAATTAACACACCAAAACATTTTGGGCGATGAAAGGCGGGTTTTGGCTCTCCGGCTATGGGCGACCAACTAAGGTAGTGCGGATGGGGCGTTTTGTCGGCACACTTGTAAAAGTTTGCACGCATCTGTTTGGGGGCTTTTCCATCGGAATACCCCATTGTTTTCCAGGGTATTAGCACCGATAGTTCCCAGCTGAAAATACCATCGGGAATGTCGAGTTGTTGCCCCAGATACGTTCCCCAACGGCGGATAGAAGAAAACTCGCCGGGCGACAGCACCACTTTTTCGGTGATGGATGCACGGTGCGATGCCAAACATACACCTGCGGCATTAAATTCAAAGTTTTTGTAAGCATCGCCCTCCTCTGCCTGCATAAAAAACTCTACACAACTATCTGCGTTTACGTGATTACCATCCTCCGTAGTCAATGTTCTTATGCTCAGGCCTCTCACCACGTAGTGCAACAAAATTCCCTGCGTGCAGTGGGCCACGTCCACCACGGCAATGGGGCAGTACGGAAAATCCTCTTTCCAATTTAAAACATTGATGTATAGTCGCTTGCCTTTTACCTCCAACAGGTTGCCCAAGCTCTGCAACGATTCGTCCCGAAAGTGGACAAAGGGTATAACAGCCTCTTTCATACGGAATAATTATCAAGTTTTATCAAACGTATGGCAAAGATATTAAAAAAAATGATAAGTCTATTTCGGAAAAACAGTATTCAAACGGCAGGCAATTGTAAAGTATTGTTTTTTTATTAAATAAGTTGCAAAGATGAAGCGATGGAGATAGCTTCCTCGATGCTTTCTACTCCCAACATCTGGAACAGCTTTCTGCGATGTGTTTTAATTGTCTCTTTCGAGCGGTGCAATCTGTCGGCAATTCCATCCACCGAAAACCCTGATACAGACAACCTTAAAATATCTATCTGTATATCCGTCAGCGTGGGACGAGATATCGCTTGCCATTGTTTGTCGGTTGCGGAGGCCTGCCACAAGCACGAGCAACTACCTTTTTGACACTGCAGCATAGCCTTTTTTTGCTTGGTAACCAACGACGAAAATGCACAAAGATAAGCTGTAGGCAACCCCTTAGTGCCGTGCAAAAACAGAGGAGTGGCCCGGTGATACACCCAAATAGGATATTTATTGCTGCGTTTTAGCTCCATGTTCACCGAAATGCAAATATCTGTTACCACCTCTTGAGCAAACGACTTGGCAGGCAACGGTATTCGCATAGCCTGCAGCAGCAGGGCAACGCTCTCGGAGGTGAAGTGCTTGGTCAGATTCCCCGACAAGTCGGCAGCATCGTCCGGCTCAAAGTGTTCGCCCCAGCGAGCCAACAAGTTAGGCGTATGGCACAGCACCTTGTAGGTAGTAGCATCCACAATGTAGTACGACTGCGAGCCTACACGGGTGGCAGCCATAAGCAGTGCATCCAAAGACAAGGTGCCGTGTAAAGAAGCATCCATTCTTTTTCCTCTACAGATGTCGGTGCGAGTGCAACAAAGCTTAAATTTTGAAATCTTCATTTGTTTGTTTTTTTTGCAAAAGTAATTAAAAGCATCTGAATACGCAAGCCGTTTTCAGAAGAAAAATCACCCTTTTGGGGGATTGTTTGCATTGAAAACATTGTATAACTTTGTTACAGAAAAAAAATAAATTTTATCAGGCTATGACAGATGCACCTAAAATATCCGTTTGTATCCCAGTGTACAACGCAGCCCTACATTTAAAGGAATGTATTGATAGTGTTTTGTGCCAAACGTTTACCGATTTTGAGCTTCTTTTGGTGGATGATGGCTCTGCGGACGAAAGTATTTCTATCATTGAATCGTATGCCGACCCTCGCATACGACTGATAAAAAACGCACACGATTTTATCGGAACCTTAAACCTCTTGCTCACCGAAAGCAACGGCAAGTACATTGCCCGAATGGATGCAGATGATATAATGGTGCCCGAACGGTTGCAATGGCAATACGAATATATGGAGCAACATCCGGAAATTGGCGTGTTGGGTGGAGGGTTGGAAATGTTTGGCAAATCGAGCTACACTTACCAGCCTATAGAAAACATCACGTTATCCGTGATGCTGAATGGATGCTATATACCTCATCCGGCATCGTTTATCCGCAGAGATATAATTGTAAACGGCAACTTCCGATACGAACAAGACTTTATATATGCCGAGGACTATCGC